>NZ_NRGT01000008.1:0-68886 GCF_002332285.1 Glutamicibacter sp. BW77
AGCTACGGTGGGTATTCTTTATAGCTTGTTGTCGTTACTTGCCCGACTCCTGCTCACCTTCGATTGAAGCCTTAGCAGCTGCCTTCTCGGCCTCTGCTGCCTCGACCTTGGCTGCCGCGTTACGACCCAGCGGGGTCCACAGCGACAAGACCGTAGCGATCACGATGGTCGCCAGAATAACAATCAGCGAGATGCTGGTTGGAATTACTGGAGCCCAAGCGAAGCCTTCACCACCATTGATGAATGGCAGTTCGTTGGTGTGCAGTGCGTGGAGCACCAACTTGACGCCGATGAACGCCAAGATGAAGCTCAGTGCGTGCTTCAGGAAGACCAGACGGTTCATCAACCCACCGAGCAGGAAGTACAACTGACGCAGACCCATCAGCGCGAAGATGTTCGCGGTGAAGACGATAAACGCCGAGTTGGTCAGACCGAAGATCGCTGGAATCGAGTCCACTGCGAACAGCAGGTCGGTCATGCCGATGGTAATGAAGACCATCACCATAGGGGTGAACAGCTTCTTGCCGTCCACGACGGTACGCAGCTTGTTGCCGTCGTATTCCTTGGCAATTGGCAATTTGCTGGTGAGCTTCTTAACGATGCCGCTATCACTGTCTTCGTCTTCGTCGTCGTCGTCCTTCAGCTGGTGCCAAGCGGTCCAGAGCAAGAAAGCACCGAAGATGTAGAAGATCCAGGAGAAGTGTTCGATCATCGCGGCACCGGCAATAATGAAGATTGCGCGCAGCACCAACGCGATGATAATGCCGAACATCAGCACCTCTTGCTGGTACTTACGTGGCACAGCAAAGCGGGTCATGATGATAATAAAGACAAAGAGGTTGTCAATCGACAACGAGTATTCGGTAATCCAGCCGGCGTAGAATTCCTGACCAAGCTGTGAGCCTGCCTGCCACCAGACAATTCCACCGAAAATTATTGCAAGAGCGATGTAGAAGCCAACAAAAATTCCGGCTTCCTTCATCGATGGTTCGTGCGGTCGCTTGACCACATAGAGCAAATCAAGCAGCAAGACAACGCAGAGCGCCACCAAGGCAATGATTTCAAACTGGAGTGTTAACCCTGAAGCACCCATAGAAGAGTAGCCTTTCGTCGTAAGGTTAGGACAAAGATTCGCAAGTCTCTCCGCCGTCAAGAACTAGTTCTTGTTCGGCTGCTGCGCCCGGCGAAGCTTCGATGGTTCGCGTGTTGACGTTCACAGCATTTGGGATACTCCCCTACGTACGAGAGTTAAGTCTAGCGCACAAGCCTTATCCATGACGCGTGATACGTGCCATCACGCACTTCCAGCTCCTCTCTGTTAACCTGACAAAACGGTATAATCACTTATCAAACACGCTTTAACTAGCTAAGGTTAACATCGTGTTACGCGTGGCCAGCGTCTTTCATTTGACGCAATTCCTTCTTTAGCTCGCCCACCTCGTCGCGAATACGTGCCGCCAGTTCGAACTGCAGTTCCGCCGCGGCGGCATGCATCTGAGCGGTCATCTCTTCGATCTGACCCAACAGGTCCTCCGCCGGGGCGGCCGCCAAACCATCCTGACGAATCTTCGAGGACTTCGTGCGCTTCGCGTCCTTGGCCAGCCGGTTGTTGTTCAGCAACTCCTGAGTGTCTGCATCCTCACGGGCCAGCTGATCGGTGATATCGGCAATCTTCTTGCGCAACGGAGTCGGATCGATGCCGTGCGTCGTATTATGTGCCCGCTGGATCTCGCGTCGACGATTGGTCTCGTCAATGGCCTTGTCCATCGCATCGGTGATCTTGTCCGCATACATGATCACCTGGCCGGACACGTTACGCGCAGCACGGCCGATGGTCTGAATCAGCGAGGTCGCCGAACGCAAGAACCCCTGCTTGTCGGCATCCAGAATCGCGACCAAGGACACCTCAGGTAGATCCAGCCCCTCACGCAGCAGGTTAATTCCCACCAACACGTCGTAGGAGCCCATGCGCAATTCACGCAGCAACTCCACACGGCGGATCGTATCAACGTCTGAGTGCAGGTATTGCACACGAACCTGATGTTCGGTGAGGTAGTCAGTCAGGTCCTCGGCCATCCGTTTGGTCAGTGTGGTCACCAACACGCGCTCATTGAGTTCCACGCGCATGCGGATCTCATCGAGCAGGTCATCAATTTGACCCTTGGTTGGCTTCACGATGATTTCAGGGTCGATCAGGCCTGTTGGGCGAATAATCTGTTCCACAAAACCATCGGCCTTGCCCAGCTCATATTTGCCCGGGGTCGCCGAAAGATACACGGTCTGCCCGATGCGTTCCAAGAACTCGTCCCACTTCAAAGGTCGGTTATCCATAGCCGAAGGAAGTCGGAAGCCGTGCTCCACCAAGGTTCGCTTACGCGACATATCACCTTCATACATCGCACCAATCTGCGGCACGGTGACATGAGACTCATCGATGACCATCAAAAAATCATCGGGGAAATAATCTAGCAAACAGTGTGGTGCACTGCCCGATTCACGTCCATCAATATGCCGTGAATAGTTTTCGATGCCATTGCAGAAGCCCATCTGCTCCATCATTTCCAGGTCATAGGTGGTGCGCATGCGCAACCGCTGGGCTTCGACGAGCTTATTTTGCGATTCAAGTTCTTTAAGCCGAGCCGCCAGCTCATCTTCGATAGTTTTAATCGCCTTGTGCATGCGCTCGGCACCGGCAACATAGTGGCTAGCCGGGAAAATGTACATCTCGGTTTCTTCGCGGATCACTTCACCGGTCACCGGGTGCAGGGTGTAGATTGCTTCGACTTCGTCACCGAAAAACTCGATGCGTAGCGCCTGCTCCTCATACATCGGGATGATCTCCACCGTATCCCCACGCACCCGGAAGGTTCCTCGATGGAAGTCCATGTCGTTGCGCGTGTACTGCATGTTAACGAACTGGCGAAGCATCGCATCGCGGTTTAATTCTTCGCCTTTGCGCACCGTCACCATGCCGGCCACATATTCTTCCGGCGTACCCAAGCCGTAAATGCAGGAGACCGTTGCCACCACGATCACGTCTCTGCGGGTAAGCAACGCGTTAGTCGCCGAGTGGCGTAGCCGTTCTACCTCTTCGTTGACCGAGGAGTCTTTCTCGATGAAGGTATCGGTCTGTGCCACATACGCTTCGGGCTGGTAGTAGTCGTAATAAGACACGAAGTATTCGATCGCGTTATTTGGCATCAGCTCGCGGAATTCATTGGCTAGCTGTGCGGCGAGCGTCTTATTTTGCACCAGCACCAAGGTGGGGCGTTGTACCTGTTCGATCAGCCAGGCGGTGGTCGCGGACTTACCGGTACCGGTGGCACCGAGCAACACGATATCTTTTTCGCCGCCGTTGATCCGTTCGGTCAGCTCTTTAATCGCCGTGGGCTGGTCCCCCGCCGGAACATAATCGCTGATGACTTCGAAGGGAGCTACTACACGTTTAATCGGCTGGGCAAGACTCATGATTCCAGCATAACCAGCGCAACCGACACTCGCCTACGCCTGTGTGCACGCTGAACGTGAAATTACTTGCCGCCGAGGCGCATTCCGGTGCGAATCGCGTTGCGCGTAGCGGTCCGGCGGATCTGAGCGCCGAAGAAACCCACGGTAAGCACGGTGGCAGCGAGCAATCCGAGCAGGGCAATCCATCCGGAGATATAAACCACCGGTGAGTAAGGACCGGCCGAGGCAACAAATTCGGCGCGGCCGCCAAAGCCCAACCAGAGCACCAGTGCCACGGCAAAACTGGCGAGCATCGTCCACTTCGAAATTTTCTGCATCAGCGGTTTAGTTCCTTCTCAAATAGTTCGCTCACGTGCGCTTGGAGTTGTTCAAGTGTGCCATCATTTATCAGCAAATGATCGGCGATCGCCGCGCGATCCGCGTCACTGGCCTGCGCGGCCATCCGGGATTTGGCCTCGGCCACGCTCCACCCCCGGTCTTCAACCATCCGGCGAATCCGTGCTTCGGGTGGTGCCTGCACCACCAGAACCTGATCAAAACGATCCGCTTGCCCAGATTCGACGAGCAATGGGATGTCCTCGACCACCACCGCTTCGTTGGCGGCGGCCGCACGCAGACGGTTAGCCTCGGCGCGTACCAATGGGTGCACGATCGCGTTCAGCGTCAGTCGTTGCGCCTCGTCGCTGAAGACCAGCGCACCGAGGGCCGCCCGGTCCAGCGAACCGTCAGGGCTAAAAACTGCTTGGCCAAAGGCCTGCCGGATCTGGGCTAACCCGTCGGTTCCGGGCGCCACAACCTCACGGGCGAGCTTATCCGCGTCGATCACTACCGCGCCCAGTTTGGCTAATTGTGCTGCTACTGCCGATTTGCCGGAAGCCACGCCGCCGGTCAGTCCCACATGGATCATGTCTACCACCCTATAAACTAAGTACGATGAACACCAACGACTCGGCCGCGACTAGCTACACGACGCTTCGTGTCGACGCGGTGCATGAGATCGAAATTAAGCGTTCGCGATTCATCACCTACTTATACCGGGTGCAGACCGAGGCCGAGGCCCGCGCCCACATCGCGGCCTTACGCAAAACCCATTTTGATGCCCGCCACCACTGCAGCGCCTTCATTCTTGGTCCGGATCGAATGACTCAGCGCTCCAACGACGACGGCGAACCCTCGGGCACCGCCGGGCTGCCGATGCTTGAAGCGCTGGCAAAACGCGACACCGGCAGTGGGACGGATCTTTCCGATATCCTCGCGGTGACCGTACGATACTTTGGCGGCATCAAGCTCGGCGCCGGCGGACTGGTGCGCGCGTACTCGGATTCGGTCTCTCAGGCGTTAGCCCACGCGAGCCTTTGCACCGTACAGCGACTACGCATCTTTGAGCTGTCCGCCGATCATGGGTGGGCCGCACGCTGGGAAAATGAGCTGCGCTCCGCCGGCTATCAACTCGGCGACACCCATTGGGGCGACGCCCATGCGGTACTGAGCATCGGCATCAACGATGAACCGGCCGCCACCGAAGAACTACACACTTTTATCGCCACACTCACCTCCGGCGCCGGATTGCTCCGCGCCGGCCACACCACCTGGCTGGATTCATGACTCACGAACTGCTGAACACACTGCGCCGCTGGCCCGAGGTTGAGGGACAAAACCTCTTTGCCCACGACGCCGCGGACCGGCTTATGCTCGATACCGTCACGCACTGGCCACACACCGTGTCCATCATCGGCGATCACTACGGCGCGTTGACCCTGGGTGCCCTAGCGGCCGGTGCCACCGCGCTGCGGGTGCATACCGATTCGCTGACTTCCCGGCGCGCGATCACCGCCAATCTGCAAGCCCTCGCCCCGCACGCGGTCAACTTCGTGGAATTTTTTCCTCTCGATTCCGTGGCCCAAGATGCGTCGTTGGTGTTGCTACGCCTGCCGCGCGGTCTTGACGTGCTCGACGAGCAGGCCGCGGCCATCGCCGCCGCCTGCGACCCCACGGTCATCGTGCATGCCGGCGGGATGCTCAAGCATATGAACCGCGCGATGAATGAGACGCTCAGCAAATATTTTTCCACGCTCGATGTATCCCTAGCCCGGCAGAAGGCGCGCGTACTTTCCGCCAGTACCCCGCAGCCGGACGCGTCCACCCGCGACTACCCACGCAGCGCCACCCACACGGTTAATGGGACCGAATTCACGCTGCGTGCCGGGGCCGCCACCTTCGGGGCACAACGCTTGGATCCGGGCACCCGACTGTTGTTGGAAAACCTTCCAGATCTCAGCGGGCACGCCAGCTTGCTCGATCTTGCCTGCGGCAACGGTTCCATCGGTGTTTATGCGGCGCTCACCCACCCACGGTTGCTCATCGACGCCTCGGATCATTCGGCCTCCGCGGTCACCTCCACCGGCTTATCCGCGCACGCCAACGGACTATCCGAGCGGATCACCGCGGTGCAAGACGACGGACTGAGCCGCCATGCACCGGCCAGCGCCACATTAATCACGTTGAACCCGCCGTTTCACATCGGCAACACCGTGCACGCGGGGATCGCGTTAAAGTTGTTCGATGAGGCCGCCCGCGTCCTTGCCGACGGCGGCGAGCTACTGTGCGTGTTCAACTCACACCTGCGCTACCGCAGCGAGCTGACCCGTCGCATCGGCCCCACCACACAGCTGGCGCGCAATGCAACCTTCACCGTGACCCGTTCTATCCGCCGCCGTTAGTCTTTTCCACATCCGGCAGCGCAGCTAAATCCCAGGCTCGGCGCTGCGCGCACACTAGCTTTATGACAACGCGGATCATGCAGCTGCTCACCGAGCTGCACACAACCTTGGCCGACTTGGAGGCGCTTTCCACCTCCGAGCTGCTCGCCCTGTCCGCGTTTGCCCCGGAACTTCAATCCGCCATTCGCACCAAGCTAACTTCCTTGGCCGAGCCCCGGGCCGCACTGCTACTGGCCTCCGACACCGAGGCGCTAGCTCATGAGACCGTGCGCACCCAAATTCACTGCGCCCACCTGATCGAGGCCACCGGCGCCCACCAACTAGAAATCACCGAGCTTGACGCCTTGCGTGCCAACGCCTGTGATCTAGCAGCGCCGCCGGTTCTCACCGCTTCCCGCCCCAGCTTTAAGGGCGCGCCCGAGGTGCTCGCCGCTTGGCTGAACCTAGACTTTTTTGAAGCCCGACGCAGGGTGAACGACTCCCACCTGATGATTTGCCAGTTCGATGCCCAAGGTAACCGCTGCCCCGCACAATTCACGGCACTTGCCCAGCGGTTTAATACCGTTGGCCCGGACCCGCGCGAGTCGCTGAGCGCAGCTCGCCGCTTAGAAAAGTTCGAACCGACTACCGGTGAATTTGATTCCCCCGTCACCGCCAGCGCCCAGAATGCCGCCGGCCAACTGCTCGAAGACGCAGCGCTTGAGGTACTGACCGAGCCAGAACCTAAAACTCGCACCAAAAAACTGAACCGGCTGATCAAATCCGCCAAGGAACAACACGCATTAGCGGACCCACAAGCCGAAGCCGGGGTCTATCGCAAAGGCGAAAGAGACGGTCTGATCATCTATGAGGTGCGCCTGACCCCGCTGGACGCCGACGGCTTCGAGTCGCTGCTCACTCAGGCCAATAACCCACGCACCGCAGCCGGTGCGGCCAGCCGGCAGGTGGCCGCCGAGCATTCCCCAGGCAGCACCGCCGAACATCCTGATTTTGTAACCGAGGCCGAAGCTGCCAGTGCCACGTGGAACCCGCTCACCGAGGCAAGCGTTGCCAGGCGACGATTGCAGGCCTTGTTGATGCTGCTGAAGGTCAACGGCAAAAAGCTGAACCAGTTGCTCAGCAAAATTCACGAAACTCCAGCCGCAACGCAGCTTACGGAACCGGAAGAAGCAGAAATCCCGGTAGTCCAGCCCACCATCATGGTTCACCTTTCCTTAGCCGAACTCACCGGCCTGGCCACAACCTACGGGGTAACCGAACATGGCTTCACGCTGCGCCCCGCCCAACTACGCCAGGCTCTGGCCAGAGCAAAAATCATTCCGCTGGTACTCGGTGGCCGCGGTGAAATTTTGGATATCGGCCGCCAACAACGAAATTTCCCGGCGTATATGCGCCGGGCGATCAAGGCCAGAGACCGCGGCTGCATTGTGCCCGGGTGCACCGTTGCGCCCGAACACTGCGAACTACACCATATTTGGTGGTGGTCACTTGGTGGGCCGACCGCCGTGCATCTTGGCTGCTGCCTGTGCACCGCGCATCATCACGACGTGCATGCGGGAATCCTTAAGGTCATCTCCAATGGCGGCCTACCCCAGGTGATCCTGCCCAAATTTATGGATCCCACCCAAAGACCACGTCGCAACACGATCAGTGACCGCCCCGAGGTTTAGCGCACCGGGTGGTCAACAAGAAATGGTCGTCGACCCGCCACGCGCACCGCATAGCCAGTCAGTCCCAGCGTGCCCAGTGGAATCTGATCCAACACCCGCATCGTCGCGGGGTTAAACTCTTCTACCACCAGCGGGGTATCAGCACAGTTTCGCCACGACAGTCTGCGCTTGGCCCGGCAGAGCGGTTCGGTGGCCCGTTTCGGGAGGTAGTTTGCTGGTGCAACGCTGCCCTGCCCGAACACCGTGTCTACCTGCAAACGCACCGGCTTGGAGTCCCACCCGCTGAACCCGGCGATCACCAGTCGAGCTGATTTGCGCAGCAACCGGTCATTGGCATGTTCGCCGTACACCCAAGGCTGATCGGCAATCCGGGTAAATTCAGCCTCGCTCAACGCGTTGACCGC
This sequence comes from Glutamicibacter sp. BW77, assembly GCF_002332285.1. NCBI lineage: Bacteria > Bacillati > Actinomycetota > Actinomycetes > Micrococcales > Micrococcaceae > Glutamicibacter > Glutamicibacter sp. BW77. The sequence continues at coordinate 8,263 of NZ_NRGT01000008.1, forward strand.
ACCAACCCCGTGCACCGAACAGCGATCCAAACATTCAACAAACTGCTCATATTCGCTGCTCTTGGAATCTTCATTTGGGTCGGTACATTCACATCGCGCACCGTTTTCCGGTTCGCGTGCCACCGAGGCGCCGATCGCCACAAAACTTAGCGGACCAAAATCGCTGGTCAACGGGACTTCTAGAGCAATATGCCCCACGATGCCTTGTTCGACCCAACGCACCAATAACACGATCAAGCACAGTCCCAGCGCGACGCTTCCGATCAAGAACCCGTCGATGCGCTCCCGATCCAGGCCAGAAAATACCTGCTCGTCGTCGGTGAGGAACTGCCAGGTGAGCTTCAGTAGCGGGTAGAGGATCGAGCCTAAAGCCAGATACCAGAGCGTGGTCGGCAGCTGCCGGTAGATGCGCAATTGTCGTAATTGTTCGCTCGGGATGAGCACCGTGGAGGTTGCATGAGCTCGCCATCGACGCAGTCTGAGGATCAGTCGCCACTGGTTGATCATTCCGCTGAGGGCCAGGAGCGCAAACCAGCTTGCACATGCCAACACCACCAGTTGCGCGGTTCCCGTTGGTTGCAAGATGACGTAGAGCATGGCGGTCGCGGCTAAAGCCAACCACGGGGCGATCCGCGCGGCGGCCCACATGATCGCGATGCAGGCTGCAATGACCGAGAAAGTCAGCAGTTTTCCGACTTCCATCTCTGGTCGTTGCGGGAAAGCGAAGCGGAACAGGTAGATGTTCAAAGCTATTAGCGGAACCCAACTGGCAAGGATCACCAGCATATTGGGCAGCGCACCAGGGACCTCGCGCCACTCATCGATGCCGACCGAGTAAAAAGGTACCATTTTCCCTTCACCGATACGATCACCAATCAACGCGTCGCCGCTCTTTGCCTGCTTCATGCTTATCCCTCACCGGCCCCGACTTGGTGACCTACAGGATTTAGTCTATAACTGTTACATTCTGCGGGCACTGCACCTTTGGGTCGATCTGCAGGCTTCACACTCAGCACGAAGGATGACTAAGAACCACCACCCCTGCGGTTAAGCACCTGATGACGCAGAAAAGGTCCAACCCGCAATGGGTTGGACCTTTTCATTCAGCGTTTACTTAGCTCTTCGCCAAGCTCACTAGCACCAATCGAAATTAGTTGCCGGTCAGCTTTTCGCGCAGTGCAGCCAGTGCTTCGTCCGAAGCCAGGGTGCCTGCGTCGGTGGCTGGCGCCTCCGAGGAGTACGATGCTGGAGCAGCAGCTGACGAACCGCCGGTAGCGGCTGGTTCTGCTTCTGCTTCTGCGTCGGCAGCGATTGCAGCAACAACCTGCTTCTTGTGAGCTTCCCAACGCTCCTGAGCGGAAGCGTACTGTGCTTCCCAAGCCGAACGCTGGGTGTCGAAGCCTTCGAGCCATTCGTTGGTCTCTGGGTCGAAGCCCTCTGGGTACTTGTAGTTACCCTCTTCGTCGTACTCTGCGGCCATGCCGTAGAGAGCTGGATCGAATTCGGTACCCTCTGGGTCCACGCCTTCGTTAGCCTGCTTGAGCGACAGCGAGATGCGGCGGCGTTCCAGGTCGATGTCGATGACCTTGACGAACAGCTCGTCGCCCACGGAGACAACCTGCTCGGCCAACTCAACGTGGCGCACTGCAAGCTCGGAGATGTGAACAAGGCCTTCGATGCCGTCTTCGACGCGAACGAACGCACCGAAAGGAACCAACTTGGTGACCTTACCTGGTACAACCTGGCCCAGCGCGTGAGTGCGGGCGAAGGTCTGCCAAGGATCTTCCTGGGTAGCCTTCAACGACAGCGAAACGCGCTCGCGGTCCAGATCGACTTCGAGAACCTCGACGGTTACTTCCTGGCCAACTTCGACAACCTCTGATGGGTGGTCGATGTGCTTCCAGGACAGCTCGGAAACATGGACGAGACCGTCTACGCCGCCAAGGTCCACGAATGCACCGAAGTTGACGATGGAGGAAACGACGCCCGGACGAACCTGGCCCTTTTCCAGCTTGTTGAGGAAGGTCGAGCGAACCTCAGACTGGGTCTGCTCAAGCCATGCACGGCGGGAAAGCACAACGTTGTTGCGGTTCTTGTCCAGCTCGATGATCTTGGCTTCGATTTCCTGACCGATGTACGGTGCCAGGTCGCGCACACGGCGCATCTCGACGAGCGATGCTGGCAAGAAGCCACGCAGGCCGATGTCCAGGATGAGGCCACCCTTGACAACCTCGATGACGGTACCGGTAACGACACCGTCTTCTTCCTTGATCTTCTCGATGTCGCCCCAGGCACGCTCGTACTGAGCGCGCTTCTTGGACAAGATCAGACGGCCTTCCTTATCTTCCTTGGTCAGAACCAAGGCCTCGACGTTGTCACCAACAGCGACAACGTCGCCTGGGTCAACATCGTGCTTGATGGAAAGCTCGCGGGAAGGAATGACACCTTCGGTCTTGTAACCGATGTCGAGCAGAACTTCGTCGTGGTCAACCTTAACAACGACGCCTTCGACGAGGTCACCATCATTGAAGTACTTGATGGTGGCGTCGACTGCGGCCAAGAAGTCCTCAGCAGATCCAATGTCGTTAATCGCAACGACTGGTGCGCTGTTGTTCTCGTTCGAGGTGATGGTCATGTAGTAGGGACTCCGTTGTGGATAGATTTGATCAGTCGAGACCCCGGAAGTCCCGGAGTTTCGAGTGGGTAAAGTTTACCTGCGGACATGACAAAGCCATGACACGCCTTCCTCAGTCTACGCGCCGAGCTAAGTGCGGGTCAAAGCGTAAACGTCTAAGATCGACAGCCTCACTTTGTGAGGTTCGTTACGTTTTGGCTTTTCTGGCGTCCGATGCTCAGGCCTCCGCGCACTCACCAGGGCCGCGGCCGACTCAGGCAGAGGTGAGCCGGACAACTTTTATCCCGGTGTCCGCCAGCTTCTTCAGCCCACGATCCACTCCTTGGGCGGTACCCGACTTTGGCTGATTAAAGTGCCCGATCCCCACGTCGCCGGCCTTCATCGCGCTCACCTGCGTGGCGACACTTGCTGCCGGGAACGTCGCCCCGGCATCCATATTCACGGTGAAGTTCATCGGCACCAACCCGAGTTTTCGGCAGAGGGCAACACCCACCTGATCCATATGTGCCGTCCCCGAACGGAAGAAGCGCGCCTCCACGCCAAATTCCTGCGCCAAGTACCGCTGATTGAGCACAATTTCGTCATAGGCCGCCGCCACGGACCCGGTGCCTGGTATTCCGTATGCCTGCTGCCCGGCAACACTGAGCGGGGCATGTTTGGTGCCGTGATTTGCGATCTCAAATAAGGGATCCGCGATCAGTTCGGTGAGCAGTTGCCGGTTGCTCCGTGCCCACCGTTGATTGACGAACAACGTGGCCGGGGTTTTGTGTGTGCGCAATACTTCGATCAGCTGGTGATCCATTTTGCTGCCATGGGCTCCCCCGCAGGCATCAAAGGTGAGCGCCACGCCCCGCGCCCCGGAGGGTAGCGCGAGCTGAATACCCGGCACCTCCAGTCCGAATTGCCCTGGTGCACGCCGAGCAAACTTGGCGGTCGCTTCCTTTTTGCTCAAACTAGGGCTAAACAACGGTTCAGCGCTCGGGCTGGCCTTCGCCGGACCGTAAGCCGGCGCAGACCCACTGGCTGTCGCAGGTGCAGATGCCTGCCCGGTAGCTGAAGTTGCTGAGCTTTCGGGCAGCTCGGTGCATCCGCTCAGCGCCGCCAAACCCAGCAGTCCCACCGCACCGGCGACGCCGTCCAAAGCGAAGCGTAACAACCGGCGACGTGTCAGCCCAGCGTTCACTACTCGTGTATTTGACTGCATAGGGGTTAAAAATCCACCTGACAATAGGGTGCTTGCCGGCCGGCAAAGAGCCGATCAAGCACGGTGAGAAGCTGCGGTGTAGCGGTGTCTAGCAATCCGGCTTCGGCCAACTGCGTGGCACTGCGAGTGCCCAAATAGAGGCTGGCCAGTTCGCGACAGTCAAGCCAGGCCTCGGGGTCTTGACCCTCGACACGCTGCACCGACATCCTCCCGTCGACAACCTGCAGCTGCCACGTACCAGCGGTATAACCCAGCTCGTCGCTCACCGCGATCACCAGCTGCGCGTCACCGTGATAATTGCGCGCCGAAAACGCGGCCGGCAGATCCAAAATACGCAACCACAGATGATCATCACGGCCAAGCACCCGGTAGGAACGCGGGTTTTCAAGCGCGATCGGCAGCACATCATCAACCGGAGCCGAGCCGGTCACGCGTTTAATCAGATCGTGCGCGCCCAAATAGTCCAGCAGTTCTAGTCGCGCGGCACCATTAGTCGTGCACAAGGTTTTCACCGACATCGTGGCCGTTTCCTTGGCCCACCCCTCAAAGGTGTAGGTCAGATACCCGTCGGCGGTTCCCTGGGCATCATAATGCACCGCGGCGCGCAGGTTTTTGACCGGTTTGAGGTTGCCGTGGTTTTCCCACGCTCCGGTATCGCGCCCGATGTCGAAGGCCCGGTGGCTGACCGCTCCAACTGTGACCTGCTGGTGCTCGTGGCGCAGCGCCAGCATCTGCTCTTTGATGCTCGCCGGATCCACGGCCACCACGCTTCCGGTGTGTGGCCGGCGTAGCCGTGCCCCATGTTCAACATTCAGTTCAAAACGGCACTGCTCGGCAGCCAGCCCAAACCCAAAACGCCCGTAAATGGTGGCTTCGGTGGCGGTGAGCACGGCCACCGGCACCCCTGCACCAGCGGCCTGCTGCAGGTGGGTGGTGATCATCGAGCGCAATATTCCGCGCCGGCGATGTGTCGGGCTCACGGTCACCGCGGTGATCTGATGCACCGTCAGGCAGTTCTGCCCACCCACATTGAGCGTGCCGGGATAATACTGGTACGTGCCCACCGGGTCGCTGACATGCAAGCTTGGCGCGAGCGCCGACCGATCGTAGGCCCCGATGTACTGCACACCGTCCTGGAGATCCATCTCGGCCAGAATCTTATCGCTGTCCGCATCGGTGCCAGGGTCATGAAAACCTCGCCCGACGGCACGCGAGAAGGACACCCAACGCTGCTCAGGTTCCTTCGCTGCTTGTTCGGCAGCAAAAAATTCAAGGTTAATGCCCTGGGGTGTCGCAGAACTCATGGTTTGTACCTTTCGCTGGCCAGCATGTGGGCAACCCTCACTGCTATGAGTTCAAAGCCGCCAGTGCGCACCTAATAACAGGGGCACCCCGGCGGCTCCGAATATGTTAAACGGGCTTTAGTGCTCCGCCTCGTGCCAGGACTTGCCGATGCCCGGCTGGACATCCAACGGCACCAGTAGGTCCGCAGCCTGGCTCATTTCGTGCGTGACCAACTCCTGGACCGCGTCCAGCTCGCCGGCGGAAATTTCGAGCACCAACTCATCGTGCACCTGCAAGAGCATCCGCGACTTGTATGATCCTTCGCGCAACCGCTGCGAAATCTTCAGCATCGCCACCTTCAGCAGATCCGCCGCCGAACCCTGAATCGGTGCGTTTAACGCCGCACGTTCGGCAATATCACGCAACCGCCGATCCGAGCTGTTCAGTTCCGGCAGGTACCGGCGTCGACCGAAGATGGTTTCCGTGTACCCGTCCTTGCGTGCCTGATCGACCACCGCACGCAGGTAAGTACGCACCGCACCAAAGCGTGCAAAGTAGTCCTTCATCAACGTGCGCGCCTCATCCACGGAAATCTTCAGCTGCTTGGACAACCCAAAGGAGCTCAGCCCGTAAGCCAGCCCATAGCTCATCGCCTTGACCTTGGAACGCATCTCGGAGCTCACCTCCGCCGGGCTCACCCCAAAGACGTGCGAACCGACATAGCGGTGCAGGTCCTCGCCGCTTTCATAGGCTTCGATCAGTCCCTCGTCCCCGGAAAGGTGCGCCATAATACGCATCTCGATCTGCGAGTAGTCCACGGTCAGCAGGGTTTCGTAGCCTTCGCCGACGATGAATACGTCGCGAATTCGCCGGCCCTCTTCGGAGCGAATTGGAATGTTCTGCAGGTTCGGGTTCAGGCTGGACAGCCGTCCGGTGGCCGCCACGGTCTGCGCGTAGGTGGTGTGAATCCGCCCATCGTCGCCGATAGATTTCAGCAACCCCTCCACGGTCTGACGTAGCTTAATCGCCTCGCGGTACGCCATCAGCGCGACCAAGAATGGGTGCTGGGTTTTCACCAACAAATCCTGCAAGGATTCCGCATCGGTAGTGAAACCGGTTTTGATTTTTTTCGTTTTCGGCAGATCCAGCTCTTCAAACAAGACCACCTGCAGCTGCTTCGGGCTGGAAAGATTCACCTCGTGGCCGATCGACTCGTAAGCTTCCTTCGTGGCCTGTTCCACCTGACCGGTGAAGTGCGCGTTGAGCTCGTCTAAACGTTCACGGCTCACCGCAATACCCGCACGTTCCATGTCAAAGAGCACATCGATCAGCGGCAGTTCCATCTCGGCGGCAAGCTGCGCGGCATGCTTCTCGGCAACCTTAATCGCCAAGAACGCGGAGAGGTCAAAGATCGCCTGCGCCTGCGCGAGCGTCGGTTCGGCCAGATCCGCGGTCAACCCCAGATCCAGCTCCCCCTTCTTCGCCGGCTTCAGCACCGGCACCGTGTACTTCAGGTGGTACTGCACCAGATCAACCAGCTCGTGGCTGCGACGATCAGGCTGAATCAGATACGCACTAATCAGCGTGTCATCGCCGAGTCCGGCAACGTTAAAACCACGTTCGATCAACCGGTGCTTGGCAAGCTTGGCATCGTGGAAGATCTTCGGACCCTGCGCATCGGCCAAGAAATCGGCCAGCACCTTCTCGCTGTCCTCATCCAGTCCGGCCAGTTCAAGCCAGATCGCCTTCCCTTCGCGGAACAGCGCCACACCCACGGCTTCTGCGCCGGTCACCGCCAGCTGCACCGCAATCGGCGCGCCCTGACCGGCAGCGATAAAGTCACCCAAAGCGCCCGCGTCTTTCGCTTCCAGACGTTCAAAAACTGCCGCTTCGGGCTGCTCTTCATCCTCTTCTGCAGCAAACAGGTCAAAGAGGCGCTTACGCAAGGTGTTAAATTCCAGCGCGTCAAAGAGGTTTTCGATCTCTTCGCGGTTTGGTGCCACCAGCTCGGTTTCCTCCAAGCTCACCGGTAGCTCTAAATCGTGGCGCAACTGGTTTAACCGACGGTTACGCGTCACGTTATCCACGTGGGCGCGCAGAGATTCGCCGACCTTACCCTTGATGGATTCCGCGTTCTCCAGAATTCCGTCCAGATCCCCGTAGAGGTTTAACCACTTCGCAGCGGTTTTAGGTCCTACCCCGGGCACCCCTGGCAAGTTATCGGCGGTTTCGCCTACCAATGCGGCCAGGTCCGAGTATCGCTCGGGGCGTACAAAGTATTTGGTTTCCACCGCTTCGGCGTCCATCGGCGGAATATCGCTAATACCCTTCTTCGGGTAGAGCACTAAGGTCCTGTCGGTGATCAGCTGGAAGGCGTCACGGTCCCCGGAAACCACCAGTACCTCGAAGCCGGCTTCTTCACCCCGGGTGGCCATGGTGGCCAGAATATCGTCGGCCTCAAAACTTTCCAGCGTGATGTTTGGAATGTTCATCGCCTTCATCACCTGCGCGATGAGGTCGATCTGGCCGTAGAACTCCTCGGGTGTTTTATTGCGCCCGCCCTTGTACTCGGTGTACTCCAAGGAACGGAAGGTGGGGGTATCAAGGTCGAAGGCCACCGCAACGTGCGTGGGCTTCTGTTGGCGGATCATCGTCAACAACATGGAGACGAATCCGTGGACGGCATTTGTATGCTGGCCGGTGCTTGTCGCAAAGTTTTCGGCTGGCAGCGCATAGAACGCGCGGAAGGCCATCGAATGCCCATCGATGATCAGCAGTTTCTTATCCGACGCAGAAGTCGTTTTGGTAGTTTCGCTCACGCCTTTTAGCCTAGTTGTCATGAGCGACAATTACACTTCTCACGCCGAGCAATCTTCAGCACATCCATTTGCGGCCCAACTAACCAAGCACGGTGTGCCCGCAACGATGTGGCCTGCGTTGCACGGACACGGAGTCGGCACGCTGGTAGAAAAGCTGGATATTCACTTCACCGAATTCAGCGTCGAGCGTGTTTCGGCCACCATGCCGGTGGCTGGCAACACGCAGGTTGTGGGAATTTTGCACGGCGGCGCCTCGGCCGCTTTGGCCGAGACCTTAGGCTCGATGGCCGCCGCGTTGCATGGCGCGGGCAAGGCCAACCCGGTCGGTGTTGATCTGAACATCACCCACCATAAGGCCGGACGAGCGGGGCTGGTCACCGGTGTGTGCACGCCGATACATTTGGGCCGGCGCATCACCACCCATGAAATCATCATCAGCAACGACGAGGGCCACCGGGTGGCCACCGCACGAATCACCAACATGCTCCTGCCCATCGAGAGCTGACTGGTACTTAGGAAATCGCGTAGCTGGAGGCGAAGATGTCGTCTCCGAGCTCGCGAATTTTCAGTTCCGACAGTTGCGCCTTAGCGTTGCGCCCAAAGATGTTCACTCCGCTACCCAGGAACACTGGCACGGTGATGACCGTCAGTTCATCAAGTATCCCGGCCTGAATGAAACCACCGGCCAGATCCGCTCCACCGACCAGCCAGACATCTCCCGCCCCGGCACTTTTGGCGATATCCCGGCTCCAGAAACTAATCTCACCGCGGATAAATGTGAGGTCGGTATCGGGCAGCGTAGGCAGTTCGTGATGCGTGAAAATCCACACCGGCTTGGTGCCAAAAGGCCACTGCAGGTGCCCTTCGCTGACATCTCGGACGATGGTTTCGTAGGTTTTCCCGCCGATCACCACCGCGCCGATGCCGTCAAAAAATTCTTGCAGGTCGCCGTGGAAGCCAGCGAGTTCGCGAAATGGGCGGAGCCAGTGCGTATCGCCCGCCTCATCGGCCACAAAACCGTCGATGGAGGCACCCACGTAGTACTTGAAGCTAGTCATAGCTCCAGTCTAGGGGTGCCTCCATCGAAGGCAATATTTAGTTGTTACGCACTACCGGTGAGGCGCTGCTACGCACCCAGAATTGCCCGGCTCAATTGTGGAACGATAAGCACCACGCCAAAGAGTACGATCACGCCGCACACGCCGAAGCACAGGTACGCGCCGAACTTATTAACCGACGTATTACTGTCTTCGTCGCGAGCCACGGCAAGTAGCCGAACGCCAAAGGAATAGGCAGTCACGATGCAAAGGGCCGCAACCCAGCTAACCAGCGCGACGATAAGAAAAGCTGACCAATCGATCATGAGTTATCTGGCTCCTTGTCCATGGCTTCCTGGGCGGCCTTGCGGGCAGCCTTCGCGTCAGCCTTAGCACGAGCACGACGCTCCTTCTTCGACAGAATGTTCACCGCGGCACCCGAATTATCGATGTCTGACAGGGTGTCTTCATGTCCTACATGGTTTTTGCGTGACAGGTACCAGAAGAGCAAGAGCATTCCGACACCGACTACGGCGACGATGCCCACGCCCACCGCACCAGTGTGCGTGAGCCAGGCTGCTAGGCCGCCGATGATGGCCGCCGCTGGAAGGGTGAACAACCAGCCCAAAGCGATGCGACCGGCGGTACCCCAGCGCACTTCGGCGCCCTTTCGTCCCAGTCCGGAACCGATCACGGAACCGGAGGCGACCTGCGTGGTTGACAGTGCAAAGCCCAGGTGTGAGGAGGTGAGGATCGCCGATGCGGTGGAAACCTCAGCGGCAAAGCCCTGTGCTGGCTTAACATCGGTCAGTCCCGAACCCATGGTGCGGATGATGCGCCAGCCACCGGTGTAGGTGCCAAGTGCGATCGCGATCGCACAGGTTGCTACAACCCACAGGTGCGGGCCGGTGCCTGCGGTCTGCAGGCCGGAGGCCACGAGGGTCAGCGTGATAACGCCCATGGTCTTCTGCGCATCGTTGGTGCCGTGGGCAAGTGCCACGAGCGACGAGGAGAAGATCTGTCCGTAACGGAAGCCTCCGCGCTTAGGCGAGACACCGTTCTGACGTTTGGTAATTGAATACGCCAGCTTCGTGCACAGGTAGGCGGAAATACCAGCAATCAGCGGAGCGCACAGTGCTGGCAGCAGCACCTTGGACAGCAGCACGCCATAATCGATTGCACCAAACCCGGCACCGACGATCGCCGCTCCCACCAAGCCACCAAACAATGCGTGCGAAGAGCTCGAAGGAAGTCCAAGCAACCAGGTGAATACGTTCCAGACCACGGCACCCATCAGACCCGCAAAAATCATTTCGGGCATGATTTGCACGCCCGTAGTGGGGTCTTCGTTAATGATGCCGCCTGAAATTGTCTTTGCTACCTCGGTGGAGAGGAACGCGCCAACAAGGTTCAAAATTGCGGCAAGAGCTACAGCCTTTTTTGGAGTGATTGCTCCGGTTGCGATTGGAGTGGCCATCGCATTGGCCGTGTCATGGAAACCATTGGTGAAGTCGAAAAACAACGCCAAGGCGATGACAAGGACGACGATTAGCGTCAAATCCATTGAATACCAGCCTGAGGGTCGAACGGCAAGGAAAAAGAACTTGGGCTTAGAGTGACAAAATCCGGTGCAAATAGTGTCGTGCCAGATTGGGCTCAAAGCGCAATTTCAATCTTATGCCCCTGAGCAGATACGTCAATCTGAACTGTCAACTGCTCGACGTATAAATCTGGGTGAACAGTTAGTGGGTTTTGATCAAACTCGCGCAAACTGGCCGGATTATTTTATTTTTTAACCAAAAAATGTGCGCCAAACCATAGGTGGCTTGGCGCACATGGCCGGATTTCCCGGCGTTGGGGTACTTTGCTTCGGTTACTTAACCTGGTCGATCACGGTGTCTGCGACCTGACGCATGCTCAACCGGCGATCCATGGAGGTTTTCTGGATCCAACGGAACGCCTCTGGTTCGGTCAGCCCCATCTTGGTAATCAGCAACGATTTGGCTCGATCGACCAATTTACGGGTTTCGAACTGTTCGGCAAGGTTACTCACCTCGGATTCCAAGGCACGCAGCTCATCGTTGCGGGAGATCGCAATTTCAATGGCCGGCGTCAGATCCGCCGGAGTGAAGGGCTTAACCACGTAGGCCATGGCACCGGCCTCGCGAGCGCGCTCAACCAGTTCCTTCTGGCTAAACGCGGTGAGCAGAACCACCGGGGCGATGCGTTCCTTAACGATCGCCTCTGCGGCGGTGATACCGTCCATCACCGGCATCTTCACGTCCATCAAAACCAGGTCTGGCTTCAATTCGCGTGCCTTCTCTAGCGCGCTTTGCCCATTGTCGACCTCGGCGACCACGTCGTAGCCTTCGGAGCGGAGGATTTCGACGATGTCCAAGCGAATCAGCGTCTCGTCCTCGGCCACGAGCACCCGGCGCGCACTGGTGGGCGCCTTGGAGGGGATTTTGGTGATTTCTGGTAGCTCGCTCATAGGGCGCCTTCCTTCGTGGTCTGCGTTTCTGCCGGGGTGCTGACAGAAGTAAAGAATTATTTCTCCGCGAGCCGCGTTGCTCCGGTTTCCTTTCTAAGCCTACTTGCATGTACGATTATCGAGGCGATGACGCGAGGTTCTCGATTAGGAAATCTACGAAACCTCTAGTAAACTCGTCAATGTGCTCGCCCAAGTGGCGGAATCGGTAGACGCGCTGCACTCAAAATGCAGTATCGAAAGATGTGTGGGTTCGAGTCCCACCTTGGGCACAAGGCAGATGCCGTCGGGCAAAGTGAAAACTTTGCTCGACGGCATTTTTTGTTAACCTCTGAGCATAAATGTGATGCATTTCGCAAAAACACCCAATACTGTGCGGTAACGGAAAAACCTGCCCGCACGCCTCAAATTTGAAGGCGTGCGGGCAGGTTTTTAGCTAACTACCCGAAACGGTTGTTTACAGGTCCTTAGGTGTTGAAACATTTGATGGTGCCCACGGCCCAACATGTTCACGTACTGGCATCGGCTTACCGTCAACCAGCTGTCCGGCATCGGCCAGGTCACCGACCTTGTGCACGCGTAGCGAGTTGGTCGAACCGGCCTGTCCCGGAGGGGAACCGGCAGCGATGCAGACCAGATCATTGATCTGCGCCAACCCTTCGCTGAGCAGCTGCTCGTCAACCTGCGCGGTCATCTTATCGGTGTGATCCGCGTAAGCGACCAAACGGGCCTGCACGCCCCACATCAGCGTCATGATGTTGTAGGTCTGCTGCAGCGGGGTGAAAGCCAGCACAGGCTTCTTCGGGCGCAAACGTGATAGGCGACGGGCAGAATCACCGGACTGGGTGAAAGCGACGATGTATTTCGCGTCGAGCTGATCGGCGATCTCCACCGCGGCGCGGGTGATCGCGCCGCCTCGGGTCTTTGGCTGCGAGCCAAGACGTGGGATGCGGTCCAGTCCGTGCTGTTCGGTGGAGGAAATGATGCGTGACATCGTCTCCACGGTTTCCACCGGGTAAGCACCAACGGAGGTCTCCCCCGAAAGCATGACCGCGTCGGCGCCATCAAGCACCGCGTTGGCGCAGTCCGAAGCTTCCGCACGGGTTGGGGTTGGCGATTCGATCATCGATTCGAGCACCTGGGTGGCGACGATGACCGGCTTAGCCCAGCGGCGAGCAAGCTCCACCGCACGCTTCTGCACCAGTGGAACCTCTTCCAGTGGCAGCTCCACACCCAAATCGCCACGGGCGACCATAATCGCGTCGAAGGCGTGGATGATTTCTTCTAGGGCGGCGACTGCCTGCGGCTTTTCGATCTTTGCGATCACCGGCAGGCGGCGGCCTTCCTCGTCCATGATTTCGTGCACGCGTTCGATGTCGCTCGCGTTTCGCACGAAGGACAAAGCAACCATGTCCACGCCGGCGCGAATCGCCCAACGCAGATCGTCTTCGTCTTTTTCGCTCAGCGCCGGCACATTAACCGCAACGCCAGGTAGGTTAATACCCTTATTGTTCGATACTTCGCCGCCGACTACAACCTCGGAGCGAACCTCGGTGTCGGTCACCTCAAGTGCTTTGAGCTTGACCTTGCCGTCATTGATCAACAGGAAGTCTCCGGGCTTCACGTCGGTTGGCAAGCCCTTAAACGTGGTGGAGCACAGGTTGCGTGTACCCTGGATGTCTTCAATGGTGATGGTGAACTTCTCGCCGACCTCCAAGATGAACTTGGCGTCGTCTTTGAAGCGTCCCAAACGAATTTTAGGGCCCTGCAGGTCGGCGAAGATGCCGACCGCACGTCCCACCTCGGCGGCTGCATTACGCACATTCGCCAAGGATTGAGCATGCATGGAGTAATCCCCATGGCTCATATTTAGTCGGGCTACGTCAACGCCCGCTTGGAGTACCGCTACTGTGTTTTCATAGCTTGCTAGGGCCGGGCCCCATGTTGCCACAATTTTTGCGCGTCTCATACCGTCAGCCAAATGCCTTTCATGTTTACATAGGCAAAATGCGACGAACCCGTGGTGGATTCGTCGCATCAAAGCTTATGCCATTCAAATGATGCTGATGGCTCTATCATTTGGAGCAACAGGTGCAGGAAGGTTAGTCGTTCCCGTCAGGAATTTATCGACCGAGGCGGCGCATGCGCGACCCTCGGCGATAGCCCAAACGATCAGCGACTGCCCCCGACCAGCATCTCCGGCGACAAATACCGCTTCGGTATTTGTCATGTAGTAGCCATCTCGGGCGACGTTGCCCCGGTTGTCAAAATCGATGCTCAGCGCCTCGGTGAGTCCGGAAGGTTCCGGACCGGTAAAGCCAAGAGCCAGCAGTACCAGATCCGCTTTGAGTACGCGTTCGGTTCCAGGCTTCGGCAGGCGCTTGCCAGCAACGATCTCTGTCTCTGCAACTGTAACACCGATCACCTTATTTTTCTCGGTTCCCTCGCCGGAAACGAAGTTCACCGTTGAGGCAAGATAATTACGCTGCCCACCTTCCTCATGCGAAGATTGCACCTCAAAGAGCAACGGCATCATCGGCCACGGCTGATTTTCGCCACGTTCGGTCGGCGGCTTCACACCGATCGCCAGTGTGGTCACCGAGGCGGCCCCCTGGCGCAGCGCGGTACCGATGCAATCCGAACCGGTGTCACCTCCGCCAAGCACGATCACATGCTTGCCTTTGGCGTCGATGCTGGTGCTCTGCTGCGAACCGGAAACCACACGATTGCTCTCGGTGAGGTACTCCATCGCATGATGCACCCCGCCCAGCTCACGCCCGGTTATGGGCAGCTCACGCGCAACGGTGGACCCGGTGGCAACGATCACCGCATCATAATCGCGGCGTAGTTGCTCCCAGCTGATGTCCTTGCCAATCTCGATGCCGGTGCGAAAAATCGTCCCTTCGGCTTCCATTTGCGCCAGGCGCAGGTCGATCACCTGCTTTTCTAGTTTGAAGTCAGGAATGCCAAAGCGCAGTAGTCCGCCGATCGCCTCGTCACGCTCGTACACGGCCACGGTGTGACCGGCGCGGGTCAGCTGCTGCGCGGCCGCCAGTCCGGCCGGACCCGAACCGACGATCGCCACGCGGTGCTCGGTATGACGTGCCGGTGGGTAAGGCACAAAATCGCCTTGCTCCATCAGATGTTCGGCCAGCTCGGCCTCTACCTGCTTGATCGTCACCGCAGGCTGGTTGATGCCCAGCACGCAGGACGCTTCACAGGGCGCCGGACACAGTTTTCCGGTGAACTCTGGAAAATTGTTGGTGCTCAGCAGCCTAGCGGCAGCGTCGTCCTTCCGGCCCCGGTAGGTCAAGTCGTTAAACTCCGGGATCAGGTTTCCCAGCGGGCAGCCGTTGTGGCAGAAGGCAACGCCGCAGTCCATGCAACGGCCAGCTTGCTCGGTGAGCGTGCCCGCCGTTTGCCGTTGCAGAACTTCTTTGTAGTCCATCAGGCGGATCGGCACCGGGCGTTTAGGTTGGGTGACACGCTCGGTCACCTTCAAGAATCCTCGTGGATCAGCCACGGGTCACCTCCAGAATTTTGCTCCACACCTGCGGCGAATCGGGGTTCTCCCCCGACGCTTCGGCTTGGGCACGAACTTGTTGAACCGCGGCAAAATCGCGCGGGATAATGCTGCTTAGCCGGGTGCGGGTGTGCTCCCAATCGAGCACCAAACGTTGCGCCAACGGTGAGGCGGTCAGCGCAATATGCTCGGTGAGCAGCGCAAAAATGATGTCAGCTTCCGCATCGCTGATGGCGCCGATGAGCACATCGCCTTGTTCGGCCGCCAGCGGGTTAAGTTTGGCCGGGTCAAAGTCCAGCACCCAGGCGGTACCACCGGAGAACCCGGCGCCGAAGTTGCGCCCGGTCTGCCCCAAAATCAGGACCTGACCGCCGGTCATGTACTCACAACCGTGTTCGCCGATGCCTTCGGTAACGATTACCGCTCCCGAGTTACGCACCGCAAAGCGTTCGCCCACCATGCCGTTGATGAACAATTCGCCGCTCGTTGCCCCGTAGCCGACAACATTTCCGGCGATCACCTGCTCTTCCGGTTGAGACAAGGTGGTGTGCGGCGGATGAATAGCGATTCGGCCCCCTGACAAGCCCTTGCCCACGTAGTCGTTGGCGTCTCCGGCCAGGTGCACGGTGATCCCGGCGGGCAGGAACGCGCCCAACGACTGACCGGCGCGACCGGTCAGGTTCACCGTGATGGTGTCTGCGTCCAACTCCTGGATTCCGAAGGTTTTGGTCACGTGATGGCCAAGCAGCGTACCCACCGAACGGTCGGTGTTCACGATCTGTGCATTCAGCACCACCGGCAGCCGATCGCGCAACGCCGGTTGCGCGGCAGCTAGCAACTTCTGGTCCAGGTGCGCTTCCAACCCATGATCTTGGCCGATCCGGCGGCTGCGCGCTGCCAGTTCCACGCCCGGCACATGAGTGATCGCATCCAGCGCCAATCCCTGAATCTTTTCGTGCGCGGCTAGCTGCGTGGCGGAACCGGTCAATAGTTCAACTCGGCCGATCACTTCTTGCAGCGTGCGCGCACCCAATGAGGCCAATAACTCGCGTACCTCCTGGGCGATGAACTCGAAGAAGTTCACCACAAATTCGGCCTTGCCGGTGAAGCGCTCACGCAGCTTAGGGTTCTGTGTGGCGACGCCTACCGGACAGGTGTCCAGATGGCATACGCGCATCATGATGCAACCGGAAACCACCAACGGGGCGGTGGCGAAACCGAACTCTTCGGCGCCCAGTAGCGCACCGATCAGCACATCGCGCCCGGTCTTCAGCTGCCCGTCAACCTGCACGGTCACCCGGTCGCGCAGCCCGTTGAGGATCAGTGTCTGCTGCGCCTCGGCGAGGCCCAGCTCCCACGGGGTTCCTGCATGCTTGAGCGAATTCATCGGGCTAGCACCGGTACCACCATCATGACCGGAGATCAGCACCACGTCGGCCTTGGCCTTCGCCACCCCGGCGGCCACGGTGCCAATGCCTGACTCGGAGACCAGCTTCACATGCACCCGCGCCGAAGGATTGGAGCACTTCGCATCGTGAATCAGCTGGGCCAGGTCCTCGATCGAGTAGATATCGTGGTGTGGCGGCGGAGAAATCAGTCCCACGCCGGGGGTGGAATGACGCGTTTTCGCCACCCACGGGTAGAGCTTCTGGCTCATCAGCTGGCCACCCTCGCCGGGTTTGGCACCCTGGGCCATCTTGATCTGAATGTCATCGGCGTTCGTCAGGTAGAGACTGGTCACCCCAAAACGGCCCGAAGCGATCTGCTTCACCGCGCTGCGGCGCGCCGGATCGAGCAGGCGTTCGGGATCTTCGCCGCCCTCGCCGGTATTAGATTTTGCCCCCAGCTGGTTCATCGCGATGGCCAGCGTCTCATGGGCCTCGGCGGAGATCGAGCCGTAGCTCATCGCCCCGGTAGCGAAACGTTTCACGATCTCGCTAACCGGTTCCACCTGGTCGATGTCGATCGGGGTGATCCCGGAGGTGTCGAATTCCAGCAGGCCACGCAAGGTTTTAAGCTGCGTTGCCTGGTCATCTACCGCCTGGGTGTACTGCTTGAACACGTCGTAGCGTCGGGTGCGTGTTGCGTGTTGCAGGCGGAACACGGTTTGCGGATCAAAAAGATGCGGTGGCCCGGTACGGCGCCACTGGTATTCACCACCGGTTTCCAACTCGTTGGGCTGGGCGCCACCGGAGTTTTCCGGGTAGGCCCGCGCGTGGCGGGCGGCAGCCTCCGCGGCCACCACCTCCAGTTCAATGCCCGAAAGCTTCGTGGTGGTACCGGTAAAGTACTGATCGACCACGCGCTGGGACAGCCCGATGGCTTCAAAGGTCTGCGCACCGCAATAACTGGAGACCGTTGAAATGCCCATTTTGGACATAATCTTCAGCACCCCCTTGCCCAGGGCCTTGCGCAGGTTCGAGCTGGCTAGTGCACCGTCAACCCCGGACAATTCGCCCTGCTCGGCCATTTCTTCCACGGATTCCAGGGCCAGATACGGGTTGATTGCCGAGGCGCCGTAACCGATTAGCGCGGCGATATGATGCACCTCGCGAGCATCGCCAGATTCAATAATCAGTGACACACGGGTACGGTTTGAGCTTTTCAGCAGGTGGTGGTGCACCGCGGAAGTCAGCAGCAACGACGGGATCGGAGCCCACGCGGCGGAAGAATCACGGTCCGAGAGCACCAGGTAGCGCACCCCGCGGTTCACCGCGGCAGAGACCTTCTCACAAATTTCTTGCAGCCGGGCCCGTAGCTCGGACTCGCCGCCGGCCGGACGGTACAGCCCGCGCACCTTCAGCGAGTACTTCTCCCCCTGCTCATCGCGCAGGTTCACGATCTTGGCCAGCTGGTCGTTGGAGAGCACCGGGTAGTCCAGCGAGATATGGGTCTGCGGCACACGATCCAGCGAGAGCAGGTTGCCGTCCGGGCCAATGCTGGTGCCCATGGAGGTGACCAGTTCTTCACGGATCGCATCCAGTGGCGGGTTGGTCACCTGGGCGAAGGACTGGGTGAAGTAGTCAAAGAGCAGACGCGGACGATCGGCTAGCGCGGCGATCGGCGTGTCGGTGCCCATCGCGGCTAGTGGTTCGGCGCCGGTGCTCGCCATCGGTGCCAGCAGGATGCGCAGTTCCTCGGTGGTGTAGCCGAAGGTCAGCTGGCGCAATTGCACCGAGGCCGAGGAGTGGCGCACATGTTCAAGATCCGGAAAATCATCGAGCGTCTTCAGGTTTGCGCTCACCCATTCACGCCAGGGTTTCGCGGCCGCCACCTGTGCCTTAATTTCCGCGTCGGGGACTATGCGTCCGCCGGCTAGGTCCACGGCGAACATTTTGCCCGGGGCCACGCGGCCCTTGGCGAGGATATGCTGCTCTGCGGTGTCGATGACGCCGACCTCGCTGGCAAGCACCACCAGGTCATCGTCGGTCACCCACCAGCGGGCCGGACGCAGACCGTTGCGGTCCAGCACGGCGCCGGCCATCTGCCCATCGGTAAAGCACACCGCGGCCGGGCCATCCCACGGTTCGATGAGCATCGAGTGGTATTCGTAAAAGGCGCGCAGGTCCGCGTCCATGGTCTCATCGTTTTCCCATGGTTGCGGGATCATCATCATGATCGCTTCGCTGACGTTGCGGCCGGAGAGCATCAGCATCTCGGCGACCTCGTCGAAGGAGGCCGAATCCGAGGCGCCGGGCGTGCAGATCGGGAATAGTTCCTCGGGTACCTCGCCAAGTAGCGACGAGGACAGCGTGGACTGCCGGGCGCGCATCCAGTTGCGGTTGCCCTTCACGGTGTTGATCTCGCCGTTATGCGCGATGCTCCGAAAGGGTTGGGCCAGCGGCCAGGAAGGGAAGGTATTGGTAGAGAAGCGTGAGTGCACGATCGCGCAGCGGCTAGCAAAACGCGCATCGGACAGGTCTGGGTAAAACGGTTCGAGTTGCGCGGTGGAAACCATGCCCTTGTAGACGATGGTCTGCGCGGAGAATGAGGCGAAGTACACGCCGATCTTGTTGTGCGCGCGGCGGCGGATACGCCAGGCCGCGGAATCTAGCTCACGACTGCTCAACGCGGTAGCGGAGCCGGTGACAAAAAATTGGGTGATCTTCGGCATCACCTTGCGCGCGGAGGCGCCGAGTACCGAAGCATCAACGGGCACCTCACGCCAGCCGAGCACGCGCAGCTGCTCTTCGGCTGCCAGCGCTTCCAGCTCGTTGCGGGCAAATTCGGCTTCGCCGGGCTCGGCCGGCAAAAAGCCCATGCCTACGGCATAGGTTCCGGCGGCGGGCAGTTCAAACTCGGTGACCGCACGAAAAAATCCGTCGGGCAGATGCAGCAGAATGCCTGCTCCGTCGCCGGTGCCTTCATCGGCGCCGATCGCGCCGCGGTGTTCCAGCCGGCGTAACGCGGTCAGTGCATGAGTGACGATCTGGTGCGAGGCAGCATTTTTCAGCGAAGCGATCATCGCTAAACCACAGGCGTCCTTTTCCGCGGCCGGATCATATAAACCCTGAGCCGGTGGAATCGCGGAGAATCGGGTGTAGGGCGAGGTAACTTCCCCGCCTAAACCTGGGGAGGCGTTCAGCTGGACTCCGGTCGTGCTCATGAGCGTGCCTTTCGTGGGGTGTACGGTGAAAGGCGAGCCGGGCCGGGCCGATAAATCGTTGATCGGTAATTACTGCCGCTCGCCATACCTGCATTGCAGGGTGCAGGAATCCACCGCGCTGTGGTTCTTTTTGACGTCCGATCGGGCTCACCGACGGTGCGGCTCGTCCGGACGTGTAGCTTCACAGTACGCGCGTTATGTTTCTTGCTGGCACGCAGTTTTGTTTCGAAAATGTTAATGCGTGTTGCAGCGGACACAAAAAACCGGGGAGCCGACACCCTGTCTCGGTGTCTGCTCCCCGGTTTTCGCTGCGGCCTAGTGCTTAGGCTAGCGGTTGGGATTCATCGTCGGAGCTCGATTTTTTCTCGACTCCGGGAGATTTATGCTTCTCTGCGGACGCGGACGCTTGCACCGCCGCCGGTTCCCGGCCCTCGGCGAACAGCGAATCTTTGCCCTCGGGGCGTAGCTTTGCCAACACATAGCTCAGCGCCAACGAACCAAAAATTACCAAGCCGATGGCCAACCACTGGTGGATGCGCAGGGACAGTGGCCCGATGGTGATGATTTCTGCCGGGTCCAGACGTAGCGACTCGGTGAAGGTGCGGCCGATGCCGTACCAGATCACGTAGCAGCAGAACATCGCCCCGCGGCGCAGTTTGAACTTTTTGTCCAGCGCGAGCAGTACCACCACGCCCAGTACATTCCACAGTGATTCGTAGAGGAACGTGGGGTGGAAGAGCGTATCTGCCGGGAGCCCGGCCGGGAAATTGTAGTGCTCCGGGTCGATCTGCAGTCCCCAGGGCAGGGTGGTCGGCGCACCAAAGAGCTCTTGGTTAAACCAGTTGCCCCAGCGGCCGGCGGCTTGGGCCAGCAATACGCCGGGCGCTACCGCGTCGATAAACGCCGAGAGCCGTACCCCGGTGCGCCGGCAACCTATCCAGGCGCCGACGATGCCCAGCGAGATCGCCCCCATAATACCCAATCCGCCCAGCCACAACTGCGGAATCTCGGCCCAGTGCGATTGCCGCCCGCCGAGCCCAAAATAGTAGCCGGGGTCGGTAATCAGCACATGGTAAAGCCGTCCGCCGACGATGCCGAAAGGGATCGCCCAAATAACGATGTCCCAGAGCTGATCCGAGTCCCCGCCGCGGGCGCGCATTCGCCGGCTGGTCAGCCAGAGCGCCAGCACGATGCCCACCAAGATGCACAGCGCATAGGCGTGGATGGTCAGTGGGCCGATCGAAAACTTTGAAAACTCGACCGGCGGTGACGGGATGGAAGCCGGAAACATTTCTTAGGCCCGCCCGCTCAACTGTGCGGCCAACCGGCCCACGGCCGGTACTCCCCCGTCGCGTAGCGCGGCGACCAGTGCGGTGCCGACGATCACGCCGTCGGCGTAGCTGCCGATTTCTTGCACATGTTCGCGGCGCGAGACGCCCAAACCGACGCAGGCGTTTTCTGCCCCGGCGCCATGTGCCGCGTCCACTACCGCTTGAGCGGCGGAGGACACCTCAGCGCGCGCGCCGGTAACACCCATCAGCGAAACGCAGTAGACGAATCCGCTGGATGCCTCGACGGTTCGTTTCACGCGGGCTTCGGTGGAACTTGGGGCGATCAGGAAGACCCGCTCCAGACCGTACTTTTCACTGGCGGCAAACCATTGATCGGCTTCGTCGGGCACCAGGTCCGGGGTGATCAGCCCGGCACCGCCAGCTTGGGCGAAGCGCCTGGCAAATTCGTCCACGCCCAGGCTGAGCACCGGGTTCCAATAGGTCATCACCATCACGGCGGCGTTAGTGCGCGCGGTAATTCCGCGTACGATGTCAAAAATTTGTGCGACGCGGAAACCGTTGGCCAGTGCCTGTACCGTGGCTTCCTGAATCACCGCCCCGTCCATGACCGGATCCGAGTAGGGGATGCCCATTTCGATGACGTCCACACCGTTCTCGGCTAGCGCGACGGCCGCCTCGATGCTGGTTTCCACATCTGGGAAGCCCGCTGGCAGGTAGCCGATCAGTGCCGGACGTCCTTCGGCACGTGCCGCCGCGATCTTTTCTGCACTTGTCACACGCGACATTTAGTTGCCTTCCGGGGTGTTAGCTGCGTCGTCTTCGAGCATTCCGAACCATTGCGCGGCGGTGGAGACATCCTTGTCCCCGCGCCCCGAGAGGTTCGCGATGATGATCGTTTCCTCGGGCTTTGCACCTTCGGCGAGCTTGCGCTGGGCCAAACGGATGGTTCCGGCCAGTGCGTGAGCGGACTCGATCGCCGGCAAAATACCCTCGGTGCGGCACAGGATCTTAAACGCGTCCATCGCCTCGGTATCGGTGACCGGTTCGTAGTGCACCCGGCCGATGTCGGCCAGGTAGGCATGCTCCGGGCCAACGCCGGGGTAGTCCAGCCCGGCGGAAATCGAGTGTGATTCGATGGTCTGGCCGTCGTCGTCCTGCATCAGGTAGCTCCTCGCGCCGTGCAGCACGCCGGGCTTGCCCAGGGTGATGGTCGCGGCGTGGCGGTCGGTATCCACACCGTCGCCACCGGCCTCGTAGCCGTAGAGTTCAACGTCTTTGTCGTCCAGGAAGCCGTGGAAAATGCCAATGGCGTTCGAGCCACCGCCGATGCAGGCGGTGACGGCGTCCGGTAGGCGTCCGGTCTGCGCGAGCACCTGTTCGCGGGCTTCTTCGCCGATGACCTGGTGGAAGTAACGCACCATGGCGGGGAATGGGTGTCCGCCGGCAGCGGTGCCTAATAGGTAGTGGGTGTTATCAACGTTCGCGACCCAGTCGCGCAACGCCTCGTTGATCGCGTCTTTTAGCGTTTGGGAGCCTACGGTCACCGGGATCACGGTGGCGCCGAGCAGCTGCATGCGCGCGACGTTTAACGCCTGCCGGCGGGTGTCTTCGGCGCCCATGTAGACCACACATTCGAGCCCCATCAAGGCCGCTGCGGTAGCCGAGGCGACGCCGTGCTGGCCGGCACCGGTTTCCGCGATGATCCGGGTTTTACCCATGCGCTTGGCCAGCAGTGCTTGGCCGAGCACGTTGTTGATCTTGTGGCTGCCGGTGTGGTTGAGGTCTTCACGCTTCAAGAAAATCCGCACCCCGCCGCAGGCCTGTGCGGAGAAACGCTTTGCCTCGGTGAGCAGTGAGGGGCGTCCGGAGTAGTTCCGGTTCAGCTCTTTGACCTCTTCAATGAACGCTGGATCGGCTTTCGCATCCTCAAAGGTCTGCGTCAGCTCGTCCATAGCGGCCATGAGGGATTCGGGCATCCAACGTCCCCCATACTGGCCAAAGTAAGGTCCACTTGCATGTTTCAATGAGTCATCCGATGCGTTCATCGACTCCCTCTTTCTTGAAAATGTTGGGCGATGCCCCGCCAAGGAGCGTTCCTTGGCGGGGCATCAAAAACTGGATGCGCCGTGGTTAGCGTGCCGGCTTGGCAGCTGTCCCGGCGGCGATGAACTGGGCAACAGTAGCCTGCGGGTCAGCGTGTTTCACCAACGCCTCGCCTACCAGAACACCGTCGGCGCCGGCCGCCGCATAGGTTTGCACCTGTGCCACCGATTCCACACCGGATTCGGCGATGATCACCGCGTCGAGCGGCAACAGTGGAGCCAGCTGTGCGAAGGTGTCTACGTTCACGTCGAGCGTTTTCAAATTGCGCACGTTCACACCGATAATTTTCGCTCCGGCCTTCACGGCCCGGGCGATTTCTTCTTCGGTATGCGTCTCCACCAGGGCATTCATGCCTAGCTGGTGAGTTAATTGTAGGAAACTGGCCAAGGTTTCATCATCTAGGGCCGCAACAATTAGCAATATCAGGTCCGCACCGTGGGCGCGGGCCTCGTAAATCTGGTACTCATCGACCGTGAAGTCCTTGCGCAGCACCGGAATTTGCACCGCTGCGCGCACCGCGTCCAGATCGGCCAACGAACCGCCAAAACGCCGGGCTTCGGTCAATACCGAAATGACCGACGCACCGCCGGCCTGGTAGGCCGCGGCAAGCACCGCTGGTTCCGGGATCTGCGCGAGCGCGCCCTTGGAAGGGGACTTGCGTTTCACCTCGGAGATCACCTTTAAGGTGGTGTCTCGTGCGCCTGGCTCGGCGTGTCCACCGAGCGCAGCGTAGGCATCGAGTGCTGCCGGGGTGTCCTGCGCCGCGGCTTTGACCGAGTCCAGACTCAGGATGGCGCGACGGGCGCCCAGGTCTTCCCGGACGCCCGCGATGATGTCATCAAGTACGCTCAATTTAGTGTGCTGCTCCGCTGCGCGAACCGCCCACACCAAAACCGGCCTTCTTCATGATCCAGCCGACGATCAAGCCGAGCACTACGACGCCGATGCTCGCGTACACCACGGTGGCGTTGTGGAAAGCGAAAGCGATCCCGCCGATGATGAAGCCGATGGTCATAATGCCGACGCAGGCCCAGGCTGCGATCGAGTTGCCGTGGCCGATTTCTTCGGTGTAGACAGGATCAATCTCGGTGTTTTGCGACATAACTAGATGTGTCCCTTTGCTCTTCTGGGGGTGCGCTCCGTCCGCGTGAGACGGTCAGCGCTTTGGTCTTCGAATACTATTCTGCCACTTGCCCGCGCAGTTGGCCTATTCCACGGCGCTTCATTTCAAGCAGGTGTTGGGCATCACTTAGCGTTCGCCAGTGGTGGGGTCCTCCCCCTTGGACAACTGCTCCCAATCGGAAATGCCACGCGATTGTGCATCCGCCGGCAGCTGCCCGGCGGTACTGACCTTCCGGTCGTACTTCGAGCTCTTCTTCCAGCGCCCGCTGATCACCAGTACTAGCAGGCCTTGGAGCACGATGATCACCCCGGCCAGCACGGTGATCGTGGGCCACACGGACACCGCATATTCTCCGGCGCTAGTGGTCAGCCCGGTGGCCTCGGCCACGGCACTGGCCGCCGCCGCCTGCGGGTTAGCCAAGGCGCTGATTCCGGAGGTGATCACCGAGGCACCGGCCAGCACGGTGATGACCCCGATGACATAGCGGGCGATCTTTCCGGCGATCAGCAGCGCCAGCGCTCCGGCCAGCACCGCCACACAGACGGCGGTGACCGAGGCTGCGGCGGTGGACCCAGCAACGATAATTTGCGGGACCTGCACGGTACCCGATTCCACGTCGACGGTAATCCAGGTGCGCGTCGCGGTCCAGAGGCCCAGCAACGCACCGAGCATTCCAAGCAGCGCGGTATTGCGGGCAGATAGGTGTTTGTTCACTTGCTTTCACCAATTTCGGTTTGGGCTTGGCGCATCGTCGCGGCGGCATATACCGCACGCAGCGGAGCCGCGGCCTTATTCACGGTTTCTAGCGCCTCATCGGCGAAATTCGAATCGTTCACGATGCCGCCTCCGGCCTGCACATAGGCGCGGCCGTCTTTGAGCAATGCGGAACGGATCGCGATGGCCATATCCATGTCGCCGGCGAAGTCCAGATAACCCACCACGCCACCGTACACCCCCCGGCGGTACGGCTCGTACTGATCGAGCAGCTGCAGGGCGCGTGGTTTGGGAGCCCCGGACAGGGTGCCGGCTGGGAAGGTGGAGGCGAGCACGTCGTAGGCGTCGACGTCCGCACGCGCCTTACCGACCACATTGGAGACCAGGTGCATGATGTGGCTGAAGCGTTCGACCTCCATGAACTGGGTGACCTCCACGGTGCCGGCCTGGCAGACACGGGACAGGTCATTGCGTGAGAGATCCACCAGCATCAGGTGCTCGGCGCGTTCCTTCTCATCGGCCAGCAAAGACTTTTCATACAGCTGGTCTTCCTCGTAGTTTGCCCCGCGTGGCCGGGATCCGGCGATCGGGTGCGTGACCACGTGGGAGTCGTTGACCGTGACCAGCGCTTCCGGGGATGAACCGACGATCTGGAACGCCTCGCCATCCTCGTTTTCAAAGTTAAACAGGTACATGTACGGGCTCGGGTTCGTCGCCCGCAACACCCGGTAGACGTCCAACGCATCGGCCTGCGTCTCAAGTTCAAAGCGCCGCGAAACAACGATCTGGAAGACTTCCCCATCCACGATCGCCTCTTTTGATTTGACGAGCGCGTCCAGGTACTCGTTTTCCGCCCAGGAATGAGTGACCTCTTCCATCAATTTCTCGCGGGGCACATCGGTACCCTGCAAGATGGTGGCGGTCGTTTCTAGTGGGCTGCCCAGCTGATCGAGCATCACCTGAAGCCGAGCCACCGCACCGTCATAGGCCTGCTCCACACGTTGCGCGCTGCCGTCAAAGTTGATCGCGTTGGCAATCAGCGTCACGGTCCCCTCGGTCGCATCGTGGGCGGCCATATCGGCGACCAGGTTCATGCTCAGTTCCGGGATGTTCAGGTCATCGATCGGCGGATTGGGCAGATGCTCCCAGTGCCGGACGCATTCCCAGCCGATGAAGCCGACCATGCCGCCGGTCAAGGGCGGCATCCCCGGGATCGGTTCGGTGTGTAGCGCGCGCACGGTGTCGCGCAAAACCTCGACACTCACCCCGCCGGTGGGCAACCCCTCGGGCACGTGCCCCTGCCAATACGCTTCGCCGCCGCGGGTGCTGAGCGTCGCCGGAGAGTTCACCCCCACGAAGGAGTAGCGGCTCCACACCCCGCCGGGGGCGGCAGACTCCATCAAGAAGGTGCCCGGGCGTCCGCCGGCCAAGGAACGGTATAAACCGATCGGGGTCAGCGAATCCGCCAGCACCGAAATGGTGACCGGAATGACGCGGCGGGTAGGTGCCATGGCCAAAAAGGCTTCGCGGGACGGGGAAATCTTGCCTAGGGTTTTCATTCAACTTCTTTTCAACGCTTAAACCTGGTGATGCTGCCCGAAATCGGCCCGGGCGCGACCGTACTACCGGCGCAGAACTAGCTCGGGCGGTGGCCGATGGTGGCTGGCAGCTCACGATCGGTGAAGCAGGATTGTGTGCCCGTATGGCAAGCGGCTCCCACCTGATCAACCGTGAGCAGCAGCGCGTCGCCATCACAATCCAGCGCGGCAGTCTTCAGATACTGCGCGTGCCCGGAGGTATCGCCCTTGCGCCAATATTCCTGCCGCGAGCGCGAGTAGAAGGTGACGCGGCCGCTAGAGAGGGTGCGGCGCAATGCCTCGTCGTCCATCCAGCCAAGCATGAGCACCATCCCGGTATCATGCTGCTGCACGATCGCGGCGAAAAGCCCATTGGCATCGCGCTTTAATTTTTGCGCGATCTGCGGGTCAAGTTTTTCTGTTTCAGAGCTCGAATTCGAGCCACTATGCGAAGTAGACATCCCCTTTAGCATACTGGGTTTCACCGCCCATGTGCCCGAGCATGACGCGCCGCTAGAAGCCAAAGTTAACCGTTGGGCGACACCCGCCGCAGGGAACGCGCAAGAACCTGCTGCACGTGCTAGTTTCAGAGGTGATGCACCTAGTTCAAGCTTCCCGTTTAGCGTTGGCCGAGACCCTGCTCGCAGCAGGCCCCACCGCCGATACCCTGTGCGCCGGTTGGCAGACTCGGCACCTCGCCGCGCACCTCGTTCTCCGCGAAAATTCATTGCTCAGCGCAGGCGTTGTGCTCAAGCCCGTCGCTTCGAAACTTGAAGCGCGCCTGCAAGAGCTCGCCGATGAATCGCAAACCCCCGAACGCTACGCTGCCCTGGTGCGACGTTTCCGTTCTGGGCCCAAAAGTTATTCCCCGTTCGCATTCGAGAAACTTGATAAGGCGCTGAACCTGAACGAGTTTTTCATTCACACCGAAGATGTTCGACGCGCGCGCAGCCAATGGGCCCCGCGCGTACTGGACAAGGAATACACCGAGCTGCTGTGGCAGTCACTGATCAAAACCTCGCGTTACTTTTTCCGCAAGGCTCCGGTCGGAATCATTCTTTGCCGCCCTGATGGGCAGCGTCATGTGGCGAAGAAAGCACCTAACGCGGTTTCGGTCAATGGTCCGGTGACCGAGTTGACCATGTATGCCTCGGGTCGCACCTCGGAAGCCCTAGTCACCTTCGAAGCTGGCGAGAGCGCGTTGCAAATTATCCGCGGATATCACCCTTCGCTTTAACTCCGATGGGCACTTTCCCTAGCCGAAGGTCTATCTTTCGCTATCCACAGGTTTCGGTTTAACTCTCCCAATAGCCGCGCAATGGGTCTAGGCTAACGCTCACACGCTATCCTCGACATGCTCGGAGAGTTCTGATGAACACTCGGAAAAATGCAATGGCACAATCGATCCTTTTGGCCTGTGCGTTGACGGTTACTGCCTGCACCGGTGGCGCTTCTCCACCGCAGCCTCCAGAATCGGTTTCACCCTCGGTTGAACAATCCCCCTCGCCGACACCATCGCCATCTCCGACGAAGCCCAAGTATCAGCCTGCGACGGCTAAAGGTCCCGCAAAGAATGTTCCAAAGCCTGAAATGCCAAAGCTTGCTAAGGAACACAATGAGGAAGGCGCAATCGCTTTCGTCAAGTACTACTTTGACGTGATGAACTACTCGTTGGAAACCTACTCAGTCGACGATTTGATCGCGATTACGAACCGGACTTGTCGTATATGCGGCGATAACTTTATCGATCCAATCCAGAGCCACGCAAAAAAGAAATACTGGCAAGTTGATGGAGAGTACCGAACCAATGTTTACGGGGTAAAGCTAACCTCTGATGATGAGGCCCTAGTCGAGTTCGGTACGAGAACAGACGAAGTAGCAGTTTATTCAGCGCCTGCGCTAGAAGTTGCTAACAGCCCTGCAAGGAAAAAGGAAGCTTTGGGGATCGCGACTCTCCAGTGGGATAAAGCTTGGATGATGTCTCAAGTAGATTTTTCGAAGTGATCTCCAATGCTAAAAGTCCTGCTCTTAATGGCAATGGTTACCACACCGTACTTCACTGGATTCCAGCAAGACCTCGCTCTCAGTGATTGTAAGGAAGTAATTGAATTCATAGAGGACCATGGAGAAACAAAAAAGAGAGAATGTCGCGAGACTCTCCCTGAGAAGGATCGTTTTTACAACGACAATAATGATGAACGTAAGCGAGATAAAAATCCACCAAAACCGCTGTACGAAATCCAATATCTCAACCCCTGCTCTGTTGGCATTGAGCATATGCGTGGGTGTCACCAAAACCCTGACGCTATTTTGTGCGAAGACGGCTCTTCTCCATACACGCGTATCATTCGTTTCATAGAAGGGCCGCGAAAAGGTGAACAGATAATCACCCACGGGCTCTGTCCGGGAGAGGAAACCCCGCCAAATATTCCCGACGCTGAGTTGCGCCAAGAACAAGTCTTAATCAGTCCTTCGAAATTTCGAAGTTTACCGATTCTAGCTTCCAAGGTTAAAAGTGATCCCGAAAAGTTCTCTCTTCGCAATGGAAACTCACATTTCTGGGCCGATGCTGTGCGCCAAAAATTCAATATAAGTATGAATGGTGAACCAGTAAGAGTGAAAGCAATTCCTGACGGGTGGAATTGGCAGTACGGCGATGGGACTACGAGGAAACTAGATTTCCCCGGTGAGCCGGCTCCAAACCATACGCTCCGCGACGAGACACCAACAAGCCATTCCTACAAGGAAACCGGCACTTACAGTGTCGGTCTCACGACATTGTTCCGAGGCGAATTTAGTGTTGATGGCGGCCCCTGGCAGTCAATCCCAGGCCAAGCTGCGGTGCCTAGCGACCCAATTGAAATCGATGTCTGGAGAACCAAGAAAGAACTCATCGCACGAGACTAGTTGGTCAACAGCAACAATGATCAACGTATAAAAAATGGGCCAGTTCACGGAGAACTGACCCATCTAAGAAGCACCTATTAGCGGACCGGATAACCGGCTTCGCGAATCTTATCCTTGACCTTGGCGATCATGTCGGTTGGGCCGAAGTGGAAGATCGAGGCAGCCAATACCGCGTCCGCTCCAGCTTCGATCGCAGGCGGGAAGTCTTCGGGCTTACCCGCGCCGCCGGAAGCGATCAGTGGAACCTTCACCGCGGCACGCACGGCACGAATCATTTCCAGATCGAACCCGTCCTTGGTCCCATCGGCATCGATCGAGTTCAACAAAATCTCACCGACGCCGCGCTCTGCCGCATCTTTGGCCCAAGCCACCGCGCACATACCGGTGCCTTTGCGGCCACCATGAGTGGTGACCTCGTAGCCGGAAGCGATGTTTGGATCATCGGTACGACGTGCATCGAGCGACAGAACCAATACCTGCGAGCCGAAACGTTCGGTAATTTCGTTGATGACCTCAGGGCGAGCCACTGCGGCGGTGTTGATCGAGGCCTTATCGGCACCGTTGCGCAGCAGACGATCTACATCTTCTGCGGCGCGTACTCCCCCGCCAACGGTCAACGGAATGAAAACTTCTTCCGCAGTATGTCGTACAACTTCAAAAGTTGTTTCGCGATCGGAGCTGGATGCGGTGACGTCGAGGAATGTTAGTTCGTCGGCTCCGGCCAGGTTGTACCGACGGGCGAGTTCCACCGGGTCACCGGCGTCACGCAGACCCTCAAAATTGATGCCTTTAACTACCCGGCCGGCGTCAACGTCTAGGCAGGGAATGACACGGATTGCTACGGTCATGAGCTGTTTCTCCTGAGTTGGCGTGGCTAGATGCGGCAAGCGTGGATCTGGCTGACCAGAATCGCGCGGGCGCCGACGTCGTACAGCTCGTCCATGATGTTGTTGGTCTGCGATTTTTTGACCATCGCGCGCACCGCGCACCAGTCGGAGTTCGCTAGGTCAGAGACCGTAGGCGACTCTAAGCCAGGGGTCAGCGCGCAAGCCTCTTCGACCTGTGTGCGACGAATGTCGTAGTCCAGCATCACGTACTGGCGTGCAACAAGCACACCAGACAGACGGCGAATCAGCACGTCAAGGCCGGCTGGCTTGTGTCCGACTCGGCCGATGAGCACGGCTTCGGACTGGAGAAGCACGTCGCCGAAGATTTCCATCCCGGCAGCCTTGATGGTGTTGCCGGTTTCGACAACATCGGCGATGGCGTCGGCTACGCCAAGGCGCACCGAGGATTCCACGGCACCGTCCAGGCGGAC
Source organism: Glutamicibacter sp. BW77 (assembly GCF_002332285.1). Taxonomy (NCBI): domain Bacteria; kingdom Bacillati; phylum Actinomycetota; class Actinomycetes; order Micrococcales; family Micrococcaceae; genus Glutamicibacter; species Glutamicibacter sp. BW77. The sequence continues at coordinate 38,893 of NZ_NRGT01000008.1, forward strand.
CACGCTGGCGTTAATACCGTTCTTCTTCAGGAAGTGATCGAGCAGAATGTCGTAGCTGGTGGCGATACGCTTGCCGTTAAGTTCCTCGATGGAATTGAAGGCGCCCACCGGGGCGGCAAAGCGGAAGGCCGATTTGCCGATTCCCAGCGAGAGCTGCTCTTCCACATCGTCGTCTACATCGGCGTCTAGATATAGATCGCGACCGGTGATTCCAATGTCTAGGATGCCGCGACCGACATAAACGGCGATGTCGCGGGGGCGCAGGTAGAAAAACTCAACCTGGTTCTCCTCGTCAACGAGCACCAGTTCGCGGGTGTCGCGTCGCTGGAGGTAACCGGCTTCCTTGAACATGGTGGAAGCGATTTCGGACAGTGCGCCTTTGTTGGGCAGGGCTACGCGTAGCATTTATTTACTCGTTTCATGAGTGTGGCGCTGCGGCGAGATGCCAAAAACAAGCGCCAAGGGATTAGTTGGCCGTTGTTACTGCCGCCGGGCGATGCCTACGACCGAGTTCAAAAACCCGGTCGCAGCAGCGCGACGGCTAGAGATGCTTGTAAACGTCGGCCAAGGTTAGACCCTTGGCAATCATCAAAACCTGCAAGTGGTAGAGCAGCTGGGAGATTTCTTCCGCTGTTTCTTCGTCACTTTCGTACTCTGCGGCCATCCATACTTCGGCGGCTTCCTCGACAACTTTCTTGCCGATGCCGTGGACACCCGAATCGAGTTCGGCGATGGTACGAGAGCCTTCCGGGCGGGTTTGGGCCTTGAGCGACAATTCGCTGAAGAGCTCGTCAAAAGTTTTCACGTGCACCAGCTTATCGGTTTTCCAGCCGACGCCCGAACTTCTAGCTCGCTTTGTGACGCCAAAACCGTATTTCAGCGTAGTGCTGCGACGGTCATCACAGCAGCGGAGAAGGCCTCGTAGCCTTTATCTTCGCTGGAGCCTTCCAAACCTGCACGGTCTAGCGCCTGCTTTTCGTCATCGCAGGTGAGCACGCCGAAGCCCACCGGGGTGCGGGTATTTACCGAAACGTCGGTGAGCCCGTTGGTTGCAGCCAGGCAGACGTAATCGAAGTGTGGGGTTCCGCCGCGGATGACCACGCCGAGCGCGACCACCGCATCGTAGCTCTGTGCCAGATGGCTGGCTGCCACCGGTAGTTCGAAGGTGCCCGGTACACGGACCAGCGTGGGCACAATGCCAGCGTCGCGAGCGGCACGCTGTGCGCCGTCGATCAGACCGTTCATGATGACCTCATGCCAGCTGGCGGCAACGATCGCGACTTTAACTCCGGAGAGGTCAAGTGCCGTAAGTTCATCGGCGACGTTGCTCGGGGCTCCGTGTTTGCTCATGGGGTTCTCCTTGAAAATCTTGGTTTGCAGCTGGGTTAGAAGCTGGTTTTAGTGTGCGGCAATTGCAGGTCGTGGCCGAAGCGCTGCTGTTTGGTGCGCAGGTAGCTTTCATTTTCGCTGCGCGGGGCGATGCGGCTGGGGACCAGCTCGGTGACGTGCACGCCGGCTTGGATGAGCTGTGCCTGCTTATCGGGATTGTTAGTCAGCAAGCGGATCTCGTCGATACCCAGGTGCTTGAGGATGGCGGCGACCGCGAAGTATTCGCGGGCATCTGCCGGGAAGCCTAGGTGCAGGTTTGCGTCGAGCGTATCAACACCCGTTTCTTGCAGCGCGTAGGTGCGCAGCTTGTTAAATAGCCCGATGCCGCGGCCTTCGTGCCCACGTACGTACACCAGGTGTCCGCCCTCGGCGGCAATCTGCTGAAGTGCCGCGTGAAGCTGCTCGCCACAATCACAACGGTAGGACCCAAATACGTCGCCGGTGAGGCATTCGGAGTGAATCCGCACCAGGTTAGTCGGTCCGTCCAAGGTGGGGGCCGGGTGGCTGAGCACAATATGTTCATGCCCTTCCACAGAGGCGGCCCGTGCGCTGAAGGTACCAAAGGGGGTGGGCAACTTTACCGCTTCGGTCAACGCGATTTCATCGTTGACCCGACGCCAGCGAGCCAAATCCTCGATGCTGATCAGCGGTAATTGGTGCTCGGCGGCGAAGACGCGCAGCTCATCGAGGCGCATCATCGAACCGTCATCGTTGACGATTTCTCCGATCACACCCACTGGTGCTAAGCCCGCACCGCGGCACAGGTCCACGGCTGCTTCGGTGTGTCCGCGGCGTTCGAGCACGCCGTTGGCTGCGGCGCGCAACGGGAAAATATGCCCTGGCCTCGATAGCTGAGCCGCCACAGTGTCAGGATCGGCCAAAAGGCGTGAGGTCAGCGCCCGGTCAGCGGCCGAAATTCCGGTGCTGATCCCGCTGGCGGCATCGCAGGACACGGTGAAGGCGGTGCCCTTGGAATCCTGATTGATACCGACCATGGGGGCCAGACCGAGCTGATCGGCGCGGGCAGCGTCCAGTGGCACACAAATGACCCCGGAGGTGTAACGAATGGTGAAACCCATCAGCTCTGGAGTGGCAAATTGTGCGGCGAAGATGATGTCACCTTCGTTTTCGCGGTCTTCGTCGTCCACTACTACTACCGCGCCACCGGCGGCTAGCGCGGCTAATGCGGTAGGGATCGAATCAAGTTCTTTGCCGGCCATTAGATTCGGCCTCCAAACTCGTTCAGCCGTGCCACGTACTTGGCCAGCACGTCTACCTCGATGTTGATGGCGTCGCCGGCTTGGCGGGTGCCCATGGTCGTTTCCTGCAGGGTGATCGGAATGATGCCGACCTCCACCCAGTGTGCGCCGGTGGCGCTGGCTGGGGACACCGCGGTGATCGTCAGCGAGATGCCATCCAGTGCGATGGAGCCCTTTTCTGCGGTGAGCGGTGCGTAGTCATCGGGTACCGAGATGCGGAAGGTGGTCCACTGTCCGTGATCCTCGCGGGCCAGTACGGTGCCGACCGCGTCGACGTGGCCCTGTACGACGTGCCCGTCGAGTCTGGCGCCCGCAGGGGTGCAGCGCTCTAGGTTAACGACCGACTGAGGATGCAGTGCTCCGGTGCTGGTGCGACGCAGGGTTTCACCCATCACGTCCACACTGACGGTGTCGCCGTCTAATTCGGTGGCGGTCAGGCAGACGCCGTTGACCGCCAGGGAGCCACCGAGTCCGAGGTCTTCGGCGTGCCCGGGAGCTTTGAGGGTCAGTACGGCGAGGTCTTGCTCGGGGTGGTTTGTGATTGCCAGTACCGTTCCGGTGCCGGTGATAATTCCGGTAAACATGGTGTGGTTTCCTTCTAAAAAGTTTGGGCGACGCGCTGCGGCAACGGTTCAAGATGCATCATCACGTCGGCATCCAGCCTGGTCAGTGCGTCAGACTGGTGGGCGTCGAGCCTAAAATGCCGGGCTTGGGACAGGGTGGTCACCGAGGCGATATTCACCGAGGTACTGCCCGCACCGATGATCACCGGGGCCTGGTAGCAGTAAATTTCATCTGCCAGGTCGGCTTCGATGAAGGCCGAGGCGATGATCGAACCGCCCTCGATGAGCAGGTGATTAAAGCCCAACTCGGTGGCGCGCTCGATGAGCACGGAGACCTCGTGAGTGCGCAGCTGTTCCCAGTTGTTGTCATAGGCTAAGGCGAGGTTTTCTGGCAGTTCGCGGTGCCCCATCACAAAGCGGTAAGGCTGATGCTCGTGCAGTCCCCCGGCGGCGGTGCGTGCGGTCAACCGCGGATCGTCGGCTATCACCGTATTGGTACCGACAACGATCGCGTCTACTCGGGCGCGTAGCCCGTGCGAGTGGTTGCGCGAGGCATCGGAGGTAATCCATTGGCTGCTGCCGTCGGGCGCGTTGATCCGCCCGTCCAGGGATTGTGCGGTCTTCACGGTGATGAAGGGGCGATTTTCTGCCTTGGCGCGGAACCAGCGGTGATTTAGTTCCCAGGCCGGCTGATTATTTTCGCTCTGTGTCACCTGCACCCCGCGCGAACGCAGGAACTGCGCGCCGCCACTGGCAGCGCTGGTGTCATCACTCATCGCGTAGTGCACATGTCCGATGCCGGCGTTGGCGATAGCCTGAGCGCACGGACCGGTGCGTCCGGTGTGGTTGCACGGTTCCAAGGTGACCACCATGGTCAGCTCCGCCGCTTGGTCACGATCCATCCGGCCTAAACGGCGCAGCGCGTCAATCTCCGCATGCGGGTTGCCGGCGCCCAGGTGGAAACCGGTGGCGATCACACGTCCCGCCCCGTCTAGCACGCACGCGCCAACTAGTGGGTTGGCCCCGCGGGCGCCACGCGTCGCAGCTTCCAGTGCGGTGCGCAGTGCCTGGTCCAGGTCTGTGGTTTCGATCATGACTGTTTCCCCCTGATCGTCGGATCGAGCATTTCGGTTTCGATCGCCGGTTTTTCGTTCCTTTTAGCCTTCATCCAGACGAAGAAGCCAACGATGGTGAAACCACCGTAGAACAGGTACATGAAGGCGCTGGCGTAGTAGCCGGCGGAGAAGAGCAAGGGGACGCCGACCGCGTCCACCGCGACCCAGATCAGCCAGAATTCGACCCAGCCCTTGGCCATGCCATAGGTGGCCAGCAGCGAACCGACGAAGGTCCAGGCGTCGGCCCAGACCGGGTCGTAGGAGCCTAGTGCCCTAAAGAGTGGAGTCAGCGCCACGGTGCCGACAATGAGGATCGCAACCAGAGAGACTCGGGCCCTATTTGATGCCCATTGTGGGGTGACCGCGTGGCCCGCACCGTTTTCATCGCGGGCTTGCTTCCAGCGCACCCATCCGTAGAAGGACACGGCGATGAACATGATTTGCCGGCCTGCCTGACCCCAGAGGTTGGCGGTGTAGCCGGTGTCAAAAATGCTGCCCAAAAAGACCGTGAGCAGTAAGAGGTTGCCGATAATGCCTACGGGCCAGGCCCAGATTTTACGGCGCATGCCGCCTAGCGCGCTGGCTAGACCAAAAATATTGCCGACGACCTCACGCACCAAAAGTGCCGAGGTACCGATCGCAATTTGTGAGTTAAAAGCTTCAATGAGCCACCGCAGAATATCCATCATTCACCCTTCTCGAAGCGGCGGCTCCGGGGGTGTGCATTTGATGGCCTAGACGTAGTGCTCGAACGGCTCAAAAGAGCGGTCCGGTCAGCAACGCCAACGGCAAATCAAACCCGTGCTTCTCCCATCCAGACTTTAACTGTCGGTACCGGAATTTCACCGGCTCAACCGCTTACCTTAGCTTGTGGCCTTGGAAGCGGGTCGCGGACTATCACCGCCGGTTCGGACTTACACCGACCCCGGAGCACGTATTCGTGTTTATTTACACCTAGTCTGACACATCCTAGTGGGTGATGCGCGCAAGGTTTCGTAATGCGTCAATTTCTGCGGCCGGTTCGGGTGCCGAATACACCGCTGAACCCGCCACAAATACGTCGGCGCCGGCCTCGGCGGCGCGCAGGATCGTGTCCCGGGAGATGCCCCCGTCCACCTGCAGGGCGATCGGCTTTCCGGTGCCGGCGATAGCCTTCGCGGTGCGCCTAATTTTCGGCAGCACCAGGTCCAGGAACTTCTGTCCGCCAAAACCCGGTTCAACGGTCATCAACAAGATCATGTCCAACTCACCGAGCATGTCCAAGTACGGTTCGATCGGGGTGGCCGGACGCAAGGCCATCGCCGCCTTGGACCCGGCGGCAGACAATTCGCGGGCCAAACGGATCGGCGCGGCGGAGGCCTCGGCATGAAAAGTCACCGAATCCACGCCGAGTTGCGCATATTCCGGGGCCCAGCGATCGGCGTTTTCGATCATCAAGTGCACATCGATCGGCAGCTTGCTAACCTTTTGCAGCGAATCCACCACGGGAAGCCCGAGGGTCAGATTTGGCACAAAATGGTTGTCCATCACATCCACGTGGACGGCGTCTGCGGTGTGGATACGGTCCAGCTCGCTGGCGAGGTTGGCGAAGTCTGCGGATAGGATCGACGGGTTAATGCGCGGGTGACTCATCGGTGCTCCTTGGGTGGGGCGCTGGGAAATAGGTCGCGAACTATGCGGTTTTGGTGATGATCGCCATGAACATGGCATCGGTACCGTGCACATGTGGCCACAGCTGCGCGGTGCTGCCACCGGCAAGTTCGTGACCGCTGGCGGGGAAACCTTCGAGGGCAACGGCGTTGACCGCGGCACCGGTATCTAGCAGTGTGGCGTTCGGCTGGGATTTGAGGAAATCCTCGACCACCAGACGAGTTTCTGCCATATGCGGTGAACAGGTGACAAACCCGATGACCCCGCCCACGCGCACCGCGCTGAACGCGGCGCTGAGCAGTTCTCCTTGCAAGCTGGTCAGCTCCGGAATGTCACGAGGCTGTTTGCGCCAGCGAGATTCTGGCCGGCGGCGAAGCGAACCAAGCCCGGAGCAGGGCGCGTCGACCATGATGCGGTCATAGTCTCCGGCGAATTCTTCGGTGCCGTAGTCGCGGCCGTCCTTGGTGGTGACCATCCAGAAGTCTCCGGGCACCGCGGACATGGACTGTTCAACCAGTCGGGCACGGTGTTCGGTAGGCTCATTTGCGGTTAGTCTGGCGTCGCGCTGTACGGCTAGTGCACCAAGTAACGCCGCCTTGCCGCCGGGACCTGCGCAGAGATCGAGCCAGTAGGTATCTTCGCCTGGCACCGGCAACTCAACGTTGGCCAGCGCGCGGGCTACCAGCTGGCTGCCGGCGTCCTGCACGCGGATGGTTCCCTCACGCACGCCTGGCACGCGGGCCACATCGCCATGCTTATAGGTCGCCGAATCCACCACCAGGGTGCCCGGCTCGGCGCCAGCTTCCAGCGCCGCATCCACGGTGCCCAGACCGGGCAGAGCGACCAAGTTGACTACCGGGGCGAGGTTGTCTGCTTCGAGCAACGCGGAAAGTTCGGTGGCCTCGCGGCCGTGCGCGATCAATGCGCCGCGTAGTGCACGCACGATCCAGTCCGGGTGCGAGTGCTCGATGGACAGTTTTTCTGACTCGCTGGTAGTAGCCGCGGTCAGCTGTGCGACCCACTGTTCGGGCTCCTGCAGGCTGACCTTGCGCAGGACCGCGTTGATGAGTCCCGAGGGGCCAGCACCAATCTGCGCGCGAGCCAACGACACGGTTTCATCTAACGCCGCGTGTTTTGGCACGCGCATCGCCAGCAACTGGTGGGCGCCCAGACGCAGTGCGTCGAGGATCGCCGGGTCAAGCTCGGACAGTGGCCGGTCCACCAAGGTGGATAGGATCGCGTCGTAAAAACCTTGTGAGCGCAGCGCACCATAAGCAAGCTCGGTGGCAAAACCGGCGTCGCGCTTTTCGAGCTGATGCTCACGAATCATCTTGGGCAATACCAGGTTGGCGTAGGCGTCCTTGGCGGAGACCTCGCGCAACACTTTAAAAGCGACTAGTCGAGCCGGATCGGCGGCGCGTTTACGCTGCCCAGGAGCCGACTGGCTGTACTGGCGAGGGCGGTCCCCCTGCCCGCGGTTGCGGGTACGACCGGCTTCGTTGCGTCGAGGTTCGTTGTGTCGATCGTGTTCGCTCATGCGAAGCTCACTTTCGTTCCCTGGGTCAAGATTCCGCGAGCCCAGTCGGAGGCGTTCATCATTTTTTTACCTGGAGGCTGGATAGTTGACAGTTCCAACGCCCAGGTGGCGGTGCCGATAAACACTTGGGGGTGCTTGCCCGGCTCAATATGCACAACGCCCGGTGCCAGATCGATGCGCTCGCGGCGTTCACTAAGCGGTCCAAACTTGTATCTGGACCCGTCGGCGGTAGCCCAAGGACCCGGGAAGGGGCTCGTGCCGTGGGCGCGGCGGCGAATCTCGGTGGCGGTGCGAGTGAAATCTAGTTGCGCGTCACCGTCGAGAATTTTTGGTGCATAGGTGTGAGACCCGCTTTGTGCAACCGCTAGCGCTTGGCCCGAATCGATTGCCTGCAGAGTTTGCACCAATAACATTGAGCCGGAAATGCTCAGCCGCTCCAGCATGATTCCGGCGGTATCTAGCTCACCAATATGCTCGGTGACCTGACCAAAGACTGGCCCGGTATCCAACCCAGCTTCCAACTGGAAGGTGACCGCTCCGGTGATGTCGTCGCCGTGAATGATCGAGTGCTGCACCGGTGCAGCACCACGCCACTGGGGCAATAAGGAAAAGTGCAGGTTGATCCAGCCGTGGGTAGGAACGTTCAGCGCGGCTTGGGGAACCAACCCGCCGAAGGCGACAATGGCTGCCGCGTCGAGGTTCAGCTCCGCCAATTGGGCCGTCACCTGCGTATCGATTTTATTCGACTTGATGGTTTCCAACCCTAGTTCCGCGGCGCGCGCGGCCACCGGGGAGGCAGTCATGACGCGCTTGCGTCCTAGCGGGGCATCCGGGCGGGTGAGCACCGCGGCAATCTCAAAACCCGCGTCATTTAGGTAGTTCAGTGAGGTGACCGCAACCTGCGGAGTTCCAGCAAAGAGGATGCGCATGGTTAGTTCCCCAGTCCGGCGCCGAAGCTGGATCCGAGGAATCCTGCGCGTTGCGCCACGGTAGCGGTGGTCATCTGCTCATAGTTGCTGGCACGCAGTGTGCGCCAGGCAGCTTTCTTCTCATCCGGGGCCAGTCGATCCAAGAACAGCACCCCGTCGAGGTGATCGGTTTCATGCTGCACGCACCGGGAAAGCATGCCTTCGCCCTCAATACGAACCGGTTTTCCGAACTTATCGAAGCCGGTAGCTACCACGTGGCGCCGGCGGGCAACCGGTGCGGATATCCCTGGAATGGACAGGCAACCTTCGTTTTCGTCCGCCTGAAAGTCTTCGCTCAGTTCAAGTACCGGGTTGATGATATGGCCACGTTCGGCACCGATTTGGTACGTGAAAACGCGCAGCGAAACACCTACCTGAGGGGCCGCCAAGCCCGCACCGTCAACGTTTTCCATGGTTTGATCCATGTCGTCGACCAGCTTCTGGATTTCCGGCCCAAACTCGGTCACCTCCTGCGCTGGTGTGCGTAGAACGGGATCACCGATGATCCGAATTCCCAAAATCGCCATAGTACGTGTGGCTCCCTTAGTAGTGCTGTGCGAAGTGTCAGTGTCGGGCGCACCAACACTAACTACACCAGTCTACGGTGCCGCAGGCGACTGGTCCTGAGGCGGCGGCGTGATTTCCACCAGTGAGGCACGAGCTTGGGCAATCTTGAACTGCGCTTCCCAGTTGCGGCGCAGTGCGTAAAACTTCGACCAATAATCGGGGAGCGCCTGAACCGGAGCCATAAAAGTTCGACTCCCGCCCTCCCCTAGCGCGACCGCCAGCAGCATCGAATCGGTGCCATGAGGCCAATCCTGCCAGGCGCCGGCTTCAGCGTCGAGCACTTGCTCCTCGGCCTTGGCGGCCGCCGCAAGTTGCATGATGACTTTGTCATCCGGGGTTTTCACGAACCCCTCACGATCCATGGCCTTGGTTTTGTAATCCACCAAGCACACCTTGCCGCCAATTCGGGCCACCAGGTCGATGGTTCCCGCGTAGCCGACACTGTGATTCCACACCGTCACCTCGGTGGCTAATGGTTGCACCTGATACTGTTCCCACCATTTTTCAAAGTGTGCCGCAAAGCCCAGTTCGTTATTGGCTTCCAGTTCGGCGTACGCCTTCTCCAGTTGCTCGGGTTCTCCTAAGGCACGCAATGCGTAGTGTTCGGCGTAGTTATGCACCCGATCCCCGCGAGCGGCAGCCGAGTCCCGGAAGCGTTCGGCGGCCGCGGCAGATTCACGCACCAATGAACGCATTTTGCTCGGTTGCGACAACGCCTCGGACAAACGTTGATCTTCAGACAGGGTCTTGGCTGCCAGATAGCCGGCCCATCCGGAGAGATCCATTTTGTCCATACCGATGACCGTGGTGATCGAAGGGACGGTGGCTTCCCCTCCCACTTGACGGCTGTACATTCGACCCAATTCGGTTTGAATAGCAAGTTTTGGTGACGTCATGCACACGATCATGGCACGGCCTGTGGACGCTTTGCTCCTAGTCCGAACGAGATTCATGAATATTCCGCGTAGTTCCGCGGGTTTTAGGCTTTGTGAACCAGATCTCACGCTCTCGATTTGGAAGCCTGCGGAAACTCGTATAGAGTTTTTACTCGTTGGAGCGAACGGAAACGGCGCGAAAACAAGCACTTTTTGCGGACATAGCTCAGCTGGTAGAGCGCAACCTTGCCAAGGTTGAGGTCGCGAGTTCGAACCTCGTTGTCCGCTCGCAGAAAGAAACATCGACTAGGTAAAATTAGTCAGCTCGGCCTCGGCCGAGTATGGTGGGGTGGCCGAGAGGCGAGGCAGCGGCCTGCAAAGCCGTTTACGCGGGTTCGAATCCCGTCCCCACCTCGCAAAGAGGTTAGTTATTCTTTTTGCGCGATTGGCGCAGCGGTAGCGCGCTTCCCTGACACGGAAGAGGTCACTGGTTCGATCCCAGTATCGCGCACGGACTTTTGATTTTCGGATCAAGATTCACAAATGCGGACATAGCTCAGCTGGTAGAGCGCAACCTTGCCAAGGTTGAGGTCGCGAGTTCGAACCTCGTTGTCCGCTCTGAGAAATCAGAGTTTACTTTGTTTTCTGTCGAGATTCTTCGGAATCCTTCGGCGCGATTGGCGCAGCGGTAGCGCGCTTCCCTGACACGGAAGAGGTCACTGGTTCGATCCCAGTATCGCGCACTGAATATTAGTGAAAACTAGTATTCATGCGGTCATAGCTCAGCTGGTAGAGCGCAACCTTGCCAAGGTTGAGGTCGCGAGTTCGAACCTCGTTGACCGCTCCAAAACAAAAAAGAGAATCACTCCAAGTGATTCTCTTTTTTGTTTAAGGTCACAGCACCAACACGCCCGGGAATTCCCAGACTCTTCCATGCAGGCGGAATTCGTTTTAGGGTGGACAACAGTTGTGGAGCTAAAAGGGTTCCCACAGTCGAATGGAGGTGCAGCATGGCAGGATTTGATGATCTGCGTGGCAAGGCAGAGGAATTCGCAAAGCAGAACCCGGATCAGGTCTCAGAAGGTATTGAGAATGTCGGCAATTTTGTCGATGACAAGACCGGCGGCAAGTTCGAAGGACAGGTCGACGGTGCCCAGCAGGGTGCTAACGACTTCCTTGGCGGACTTGGCGGCAACGCTGAGCAAAACGAAGGACAGAACAACGAGGGCTAATCCCCTATTGTTCGTGCTTCGGCCTTGACCAAGCATCCTGGAAAGGTACCGACAGACTGTTGGTACCTTTCTTGCTTTAATAACGAATAACTTCATCTCGTGCCTGACCTGACAGAATGTCCCTATGACCGAACGCACCGATACTCACGTCAATGGCTTGGCTCAAGCGATCATCGCTGGCCTAGTGACCACAATGGTCGGATTCATCGCATCCTTTGCCGTGGTACTTGCGGGGCTTTTCCAGGTCGGTGCGACCGAGAGTCAGGCCGCATCCGGATTACTGATCCTCTCCCTGGGCGTGGGGCTGTGCAGCATCATACTGTCATTAAGACATCGCATACCGCTAACTATTTCTTGGTCTACGCCGGGCGCTGCAATGCTCGCGGCACTGGCTCCTGGCGCATTTAGCTTCGAGCAGGCAGTCGGTGCATTCATCGTGGGCGGGGTGCTGATCATGGCAACCGGCCTACTCCCCTTTTTACAGCGCTTACTGACTCACATTCCGGTGCCGATCGCTCAGGGAATGCTCGCAGGCGTATTGCTTCCGCTGTGCCTGAAACCACTCACCGCGCTTAGTACGATACCGGTCCCCGCGTTCGGCATCCTACTGGTGTTTCTCCTCGGACTCAGATTTTTGCCTAAATTTGCGGTAGTCCTGAGCATGCTGGCGGCGGTGTGCTTTGGGCTGTGGCATATTGCCGGGACAAATGCATGGGTGAAATTGGAACTGCTTCCGACTCTGGAGTGGGTAAGCCCGGAATTTTCTTGGGCGGCGATTGTGAGCATTAGCGTGCCGTTGGTTATCGTGACCATGGCTTCGCAGAATATCCCGGGGGTGGCGGTGGCCAAATCCTTCGGGTACACCGTGCCGTGGCGTTCCTCAATGTTGCTCACCGGTGCTGGAACTGGTGTGAGCGCGTTTTTTGGTGGGCATGCGATCAACTTGGCGGCGATTACCGCGGCCTTGGCCTCCGGGCCCGAAGCGGGAGTGGATCCGTCTAAGCGCTGGCGCGCGGCGGTAAGTTCTGGAGGCTTCTATCTCTTCTTCGCGGTGTTTAGCGCGCTAATTGTTTCTGTGGCGAGCGCATCGCCGGCAGGGTTGTTCCAGGCAGCGGCAGGATTGGCTCTTTTGGCCACCCTCACGCAGTCATTACTCGGTGCGATGCACGATGTGCAATGGCGTTTGAGTGCGTTGGTGACGGCGCTGGTAGCCGCCGGTAATGTCACGTTGCTGGGGGTTGGCGGTGCATTTTGGGCGCTGCTGGCCGGGCTGTTAACGCACTTCATCGTCGAGCGTGGCGCTCGACGATGAAGTAGGAAAATTCTTGAAACTCAGCCGTGCTTAGAGCGCGGGCTCGCCAACCTGCCCCTCACGGGCTAGAGCGGTCAAACGAGAGACGGCGCGGTAGTACTTCTTCTGGTAACCGCCGGCCATCATTTCTGCGGTGAACAACTCGCTAAATGGCTTGCCGGAGGCCACGATCGGCACGTCCTTGTCATATAAGCGGTCAGCGAGGACCACAAAACGCAAGGCGATCGACTGATCGGTGATGGTGTCCACGTTGTGCAAGACCAGCGCATCCGTTTCCGCCAGTAGCTGGCGGTAGCGCGATGGGTGGACCTTGTGCAGGTGAGCCACTAGTTCAGCGAAGTCATCAACCGCCAGGGTTGCCTCTGGGTAACGCTCGGTGGCAAAGTCCTCGATGGCCGAATCATCCAACGGCTGCGGTGCGTCGGGCAGGCCACGGTGGCGGAAGTCGACACCGTCCACGCGGTGCACGTCAAACTGCTCCGAGAGGGTTTTGATTTCACGTTGGAAATCCACGGCGGCGAAGCGGCCCTCGCCGAGTGCGCCAGGAAGCGTATTGGAGGTCGCCGCCAGTTTTACTCCGGCGTCGGAGAGTTCGCGCATCAGCCGAGACATCAGCACGGTGTCTCCTGGATCGTCGAGCTCAAACTCGTCGATGCAGACCAGCTTGTATTCGCTGAGCACCTCTACGGTGCGACGGAAAGACAGGGCGCCGACCAGGTTGGTGTATTCCACGAAGGTGCCGAAGGCTTTAGGGCCCGGGCTAGCGTGCCACAGCGAGGCGAGCAGGTGGGTTTTGCCCACACCAAAGCCGCCGTCGAGGTACATGCCGTTTTTGGCAGTGGTTTTTTTCCCGAAGAGCTTGGAGAACAGCCCACCACCGTTGTTTTTACCCACTGTTTGCGCGAAGTTGCTCAGTTTGCTGACCGCTTCGGCCTGAGAAGGCTGGTTAGGGTCCGGACGGTAGGTGTTAAAGGACACCTCACCAAAACGGTAGGACGGGTGGAAGCCGGCCAACAGTTCATCGACCGAGAGGTTCGGTGTGGTCTGTGTCAGGTGAATGATCTTGGCCATACGTTCGGTGGTGTCCTTCAGTTCGACGTGCGGGTGATGAATTGGGTCTACTACCTGCGGCCCATCGGCCAGTTTACCTTGGCGAGGGCTCGAAGATGGAGAAGAATGTCGCACCCCACACGATTGTTTGCACTTCGGTACTAGGCTAGAAAGTGAGAATGTGGCTGGCGCCCGCGCGCCAGCGGATAAAAACGCAAGACAAGGAATGTGATCACGCATGTCATTACCGCTGGAGAACAACCCAAACTACGCGCAGTATGCCCACCCCGAACGTCTGGTATCTACCGACTGGTTGGCAGCAAATCTGGGTGCTAAGAACCTGGTAGTGCTCGAATCCAACGAAGACATTTTGCTCTACTCCACCGGGCATATCCCCGGTGCGCTGAAAATCGATTGGTTCACCGAGCTGAACGATGAGGTCACCCGCGATTACGTGGAGGGTGAGGCCTTTGCCCAGCTCATGGCCGCCAAGGGCATTAGCCGTGATTCGACCGTAGTGATTTACGGGGACAAGTCCAACTGGTGGGCCGCCTACGCGCTGTGGGTATTCACCCTCTTTGGCCACGAAGATGTGCGTTTGCTTGATGGCGGACGTGACAAGTGGATCGCCGAGGGTCGCGAGACCTCCACCGAGAAGCCAGCGGTCACCGCCACCCAATACCCGGTGATCGAACGCGACGACAGCGTGATTCGCGCCTATCTGCCACAGGTGCTTGAACACCTGGGCAACCCGCTGATTGATGTGCGCTCCCCTGAGGAATACACCGGCGAACGTACCCACATGCCAAATTACCCCGAAGAGGGTGCGATGCGCGGCGGGCATATTCCGACCGCCGCCTCGGTGCCGTGGGGTAAAGCTGCCGCTGCCGATGGCACATTTAAGTCACGCGCCGAATTGGAAGCGATTTACTTCGAAGAAGCCGGATTGAAGCCAGGCGACGACGTGGTGGCCTATTGCCGTATTGGCGAGCGTTCCAGCCACACCTGGTTTGTGCTCAAGCATCTGTTGGGTTTTGAGTCCGTACGAAACTATGACGGTTCGTGGACCGAGTGGGGCAACGCGGTAGGTGTGCCTATTGTGCGCGGCGAGGCCAATGGCGAACTACCTGCTAAGCGCGGAGCTCGCGCATGAGCGCGCTAAACCCGGCGCTGGCAGAAATCGTCGAGGAGTTCAGTGAGGTTCCTGAAGCCGACAGGCTGGAACTGTTGTTGGATTACTCGCGCGAGTTGCCCGAGCTGCCACCGCATTTGGCCGAGCATCCAGAACTTTTGGAACAGGTGGTGGAGTGCCAGTCGCCGCTGTTTTTGATCGTCGAGGTGGGCGCGGATCAGGTGGTGCGCTTGTTCTTCTCCGCTCCCCCGGAGGCGCCGACTACTCGTGGTTTTGCTTCCGTGCTTGCCGCCGGCCTAGACGGGTCTTCTGCCGAGGAAATCTTGGCCGTTCCTGAGGACATGCCTGCCCGATTGGGCTTGTCCCGTGCATTATCCCCGTTGCGGATGCGTGGGATGAGCGCGATGCTTGGCCGGATTAAGCGTCAGGTCACCGAACAGTTGGCCGCCGCGTAGCGGTTGGCATACGACGGAAACGAAAATAGTTCGTGGCGAAAAAATCGAAGGCCGCTTCCACTCCGGCAACCGCCGCCTTGGAAGCGGCCGACATTACCTATGTGGCGCATAGTTATACGCATAGTGATTCGGCGCAAAGTTACGGCGCGGAAGCTGCCGCGCAGTTGGGCGTTGATGCTCGGCGGGTGTTTAAAACACTGATGGTGTCCACCGGCGCGCGGGCCAGCGAGGAGTTGGCCGTGGCGATTGTCCCGGTGGATTCGACGTTGGACCTGAAATCCGTGGCAGCGGTTTTAGGCGCTAAAAAGGCGCAGATGGCAGACAAAGACGCCGCGCAACGGCGCAGTGGTTATGTGCTGGGCGGGATCTCACCATTCGGCCAGCGCCAAATTTCCCCGACGGTAATCGACGCCAGCGCGGGGCAGTTTGAAACCATTTTTATTTCCGGTGGACGGCGCGGGTTCAGCCTTCAACTAGCCGCCGATGATGCGGTAAAAATCTTGAACGCACTGGTCGCACCAATCGCGAACTACCGCTGAGCTTCTATCCGCCGGGTGAGGAATTCACGGATTGCAGCGGCAAAACCCTGCGGGTCACTATTTGGTTCCCGGGTATGCCCGGCACCGGAAAAGACTCGCAGGGTGACCAGATCTGGACGTAGGGCAGCAAGTTTGAGACTCGGACCGTAGGGCACAAACTGGTCATCTTTACTGTGCATGAGCAGGGTCGGATGGTGTAACTCGGCGGCCCGGTCCACCCAGTTGAGCCTTTTGAGATTCACCGGTGCGGCGAGCCCGGTGGCCCAACGCCCTGCCCTATTTGTCAGGAGCCACCCGGCAAAACGCCCCACAGTTTGCGGGATTTTATTTAGTCTTGCCTGGTGCGAGATGACATCAACCCAGTTGATCACCGGTCCCACGAGCATCAGCGAGTCGATGTGAGCAGCCAGCGCCGAGCGATCCGCGGTTTGCAGAGCGATTGCCCCGCCCATGGACCAGCCCAAGAGCACAATCTGTGTGGCCCCGTGGTTCCGGGCGTAGCGCACCGCCGTTTCCACATCCTGCCATTCGGTATCCCCTAGCCCGTAGCGCCCATCGACCGCGTTGGGGGCAAGTCCGTCGTTGCGGTAACTCATCAGCAACACGGTTGCGCCCAGCTCGGTGAGCACCGGTAGTGCGCGGATGGATTCGGTACGCTTGGCGCCGCGTCCATGCACCCCGATCACCCAGAGATTCCGCGCGGTGGTGCCCGGAATCAGCCATGCCGGTCCGGGTCCCACAGCCAAGTCAAGGGTGATGTCTTCGGCGTCAAAACCTGCATCTTGCGGGTGTTCATAGATGGCCCCGGAAAGATATCCCCGACGCACTCCATCCAGGCTACCGCGATAGATTTGTTCGAGTTTGCGGGCTACTAGCCGAGGCTTCTCGGGTACCGGGCGCGGAGCCGATAGCCGGGCCACGCAGGCTTCATCCTCGGCGATGAGCATGCACGCGCCAGGATCGGCGGTGTCTGCGCCGCGGGTGAAATGCAACCAGATTTGCCCTTCCTCGTCGGTGACGATGGCGCGAATAAGCGCGTTGCCCGTGCGTCGTTCTTCCGGGGTGACCATGCGCCGGGCAAAATATCCCGCCAACGCCGAGACGCTGGCGGCAAATACCGAGCCCGCAGCAAGTCCCAGGGAGACGCCCAATAGCGTGGCGGGCAGGGTTTTGCGCGGTTCTAAGGTGTCGACAATGTTTCGAGCCATGTGCCCATACTCTCAAATGAACGCTCGGGAATCATCTCGCCGTTCAAATCGTTGTGTCCTATATGACTGAAGATTCAAAGAAGACAGAAATCGACTGGCAGCAAGTTCTTTCTCCGCAGGAGTTCAACGTCTTGCGCCAGGCAGGCACGGAACGTCCTTTTACCGGTGAATACTGGGACACCACCACACAGGGCGTGTACTCCTGCCGGGCTTGTGGCGCTGAGTTGTTTGCCAGTGACACGAAGTTTGACGCGAGCTGCGGTTGGCCCTCGTTTTACGCACCGCTAGCGGAGGACCGGGTGCGTTATATTACCGATGAGACGATGGGCATGAAGCGCGTTGAGGTGCGCTGTGCCAACTGTGATTCGCATATGGGTCACGTCTTTGAGGGAGAAGGTTTTAAAACACCCACCGATCTGCGGTACTGCATGAACTCGCTGAGCTTGAGCCTGCGGGAAACACAGGGCTAAAGCCTCTGACCGTCGTGGGGTGCACCTCACTCTTAGCATTAGAGATGCTTATCCATAGCTGATCGAGCATTACTAATGCTGTTCTTTGGGCGTAGCGTGATAGCTAAGCAACGTACCGACCACAGAATCTCAAGAGGTGCCCCACGATGACTCAGCTCCAGCACTCCCCACGCGCCACCGCGGACCAGCTCGTTTCCCATAGCGCATGGCTGTCTTTGAAAGCCTCTGCCACGCAATTCCAGAGCCTGCAGTCCAAAGACGGTTCGCTCTCCGATCCAGCAACACGCGGCGAAGCCAGCGAATTGATTGCCCGCATCGTGGCCGCACTGGAAGAACTCCTGCCATACTTCGCGCATGATGAGGCCTACCTCCGCGCACTCATCGCGGACCTGACCAAGTGGGAAAGCACCGACTTCGGGGTCCCTGACTTTTTGGATGCACTACTTCAGTTCCAACCTCAAACCCAGCGTGAAGACGGACTACTGCACCTGGTGCTCTTCCCGATGTACACGCAGAACGGCTCGACCAACCGCTATCTCGAAGCCGTGCTGGTACAGGTCATGTGGCCTGACTTTATCTCCGAGCTCGAAGCCAACAGCTACACTAACGCGCTGTTCGTACCACTGCGTTTCCTCGACTTCACCGCCGGATACGACACCAACTCCGCGGTGCTCTTTCCAGAATCCGTAGCTATTCGCGAAACCCCGTCATTTACGTGGGGCGCCATCTTCCAAGACCGAGAGGCCGCACGTTTTCGCAAGGTGCTCAAGGAAGCCGCCGCGATCACCAACCTACAGTTACCTGACGACGCGGCAGAACTCCTTAGCGACCAGCAGTTAACCGAAGAGACCTTCATTATGTGGGATCTGATCCACGATCGCACCCACATGCGCGGGGACCTGCCATTTGACCCGTTCATGATCAAACAGCGCATGCCTTTCTTCCTCTACTCGCTCGAAGAGTTGCGTTGCGACCTGACCGCATTCCGCGAATCTATGAAGATCGCGAGCGACCCGAAAAGCGACCCAAAGGCCGCTAAGACCGCCAAGCTAGTGCAGTACGCGGTGATCTTCGACCGGATCTTCCGCTTTGCCATCACCGGCTCGCGGGTCCGTAACTACGACGGACTCGGCGGCCAGCTATTGTTCGCCTGGATGCACCAGCACCACGTTTTGCACTGGACCGACACCAAGCTGAGCATCGATTGGGATCAAGTACCAGAAATCGTTGCGGCCTTGGGGGATGCGATCGATGAGCTGTACTGGAAATCGATCGACCGCCCAAAGCTTGCGCACTGGCTGGCCGCCTATGAATTGGTCTCTTCCACGGTGACCCCGAACCCCGCCTCGGTGTGGGCTAAGGGCCCGGACGCGCTGCCACTGACTGCCCCACTGCGCGAAATCACCGACCAGGTCATGGACGACGAGTTCCCTCTGTCGATGTTCTACGAAGCGCTAAACAAGAAGATGGCCGCTGTGATCGACTCAACCCGTGGCATGACCGGCGCAACAAGCATCTAGGATCGGTTTTATGAGCAAAGTAGAAAATAATCGACTGGTACTGATTGCCGGGGCCACCTCGGCTGCAGGAGTCGCCGTGGCACGTGAACTTTCCGATGCCGGGGCGCGTGTTTTGGTGGTCGGCAGCAATACCGAACGCTTGGAAGAGCGCCTCGGGTTTGCTACCTCACGCTACGTCTGCGATCTCACTGATCTGCAGGCAGTAACCGCCCTTGGGGAGCAAGTACACGCGGAGCATGGAGCAATCGATGTTTTATTGCATCTGGTGGGCGGCTGGCGCGGCGGTAAATCGATCATCGGACAGTCCGACGCCGACTGGGATTTTCTGCACACCAGCGTGATGACTACCCTGCGCAATACGACTCGGGTGTTCGTCGATGATCTGGTCGCTTCAAGCGCGGGCCGTCTGGCAATTGTCAGCGCGCAGGCGGTCACGAATCCGACGCCTTCCAACGCCAATTATGGTGCGGTTAAAGCCGCGGCAGAGCACTGGGTTAACGCCATCGCAAGACTGTTCAGCAAGCAGGCTCCACAAGCGGCGGCGCTCAGTTGGGTTGTCAAAGCATTGAGCGACATGTCGGCTACCGAGGCGCCAGCTGGCCACACTCCCGTGGCGATTCTGGCCGCGGCAGCCGTTGAACTACTGAACGCGGACCCGGCAGTAGTCAACGGTCAACGCGTGCCATTGGCTACCGCCTAAGCAGGATCCAACGGTGGTGGTGTAGCGTTTTTAAGTGAGCACACCACCACCTACGTACCACCAGCAAAAGGACTCAAAACCTATGACCATTAGCCACGACCCTGCGGTGCGCGGATTCGCTTCCGATAATTACTCCGGAGTGCACCCACGCATCCTCGAGGCGATTACTCGCGCCAACGGCGGACATCAAAGCGCCTACGGTGATGACGACTACACCGCGGCTCTGGATCAGATGGCGCAGAAATTGTTTGGCGAGAACGCCGCGATTTTCCCGGTGTTTAACGGTACCGGCGCCAACGTGACCGCGTTGCAGTCGTTGCTTCCTCGCTGGGGAGCGGTGATTTGTGCAAATACTGCGCACATCAACGTGGACGAAAATGGTGCTCCTGAACGCATCGGCGGCTTTAAACTTCTGCAAGTGAACTCGGCTGATGGCAAGCTGACCCCGGAACTGATCGACCAGGAAGCCTGGGGCTGGGGCGATGAACATCGCGCCCAACCTTTGGCCGTGTCAATTACCCAGGGTACGGAGCTGGGCACTCTCTACACTCCAGCGGAGATTCGCGCGATTACCGACCATGCCCACAAACTGGGCATGAAGGTCCATTTGGACGGCTCACGCTTGTCTAATGCGGCGGCTGCGCTCGGCGTGGAGCTGCGTGAGCTCACCACCGACGTTGGCGTGGATATTGTTTCTTTGGGCGGGACCAAAAACGGCCTGCTGCTCGGTGAAGGCATTCTGACGCTGGATCCGGCATTAGCGCAGGATTTGAAATACCTGCGCAAGATGAATATGCAGCTGGGCAGCAAGATGCGTTTCATCTCCGCCCAGTTGCTTGAGCTCTACGGGACCGGGTTGTGGCGCGAGCTTGCCGGGCACTCTAACGCCATGGCTGCACAGTTGGCCGCTGCCGTCGCTGAGATCGACGGCGTTCAACTGGTCTACCCGGCGCAAGCAAATGGTGTTTTTGCTCAGTTGCCTACCGAGGTTTCGGACCAGTTGCGCGAGCACTTCCGCTTTTACGACTGGGACCGCGCAGCCGGCCACGTTCGCTGGATGTGTTCCTTTGACACCACCGAGGAAGACGTGCGCGCTTTTACGGCAAAACTTCGTGAGTTGATGGCCGCACACCGCGCGGCTTAGGCTAAATCGGCGCGCCGTACCGCACCAGCGGTACGGCGCGTTTTAGACTCGGGTGGTGACCAATGAACCTGCTGCTTCGCGAATTCCCACGGCCTTTTCCGAGGCGTTAGGCGAGCTCTCACGCGCAGATGTTCGTAAAGAACTAAAGATTACAGAGATCCCCGCTCCCGCCCGGCTGGCACCCTTCGCCTTGGCGCTGAGCGGCGATGTGCTGGAAAATTCGTTGCCTAGTCACGGACAACACGGTCAGGAATTTTCACGCACCCCATTTTTATTACCGGGAACCCCCTTAGCCACGGGGCGTTTTATCCTGCTTTTTGATCCTGCAGGCCAAGAGTTATGGGGCGGAAAATTCCGTGTCGTCACCTACATTCGCGCCCGATTAGATCACGAGATGGGCCAGGACTCGATGTTGGCTTCCGTAGCTTGGAGCTGGTTGGAAGAGGCATTGGCTGAGCGTCATGCCGCGCATCATTCCGCCGGCGGCACCGCCACACGGGTCATCTCCGAATCCTTCGGTGACCTTCAGGGGCAACACGACCATATCGACATCGAATTGCGCGCCTCGTGGACTCCGGAACACGGCGAGGCACTCGGCTCACATTTGAGCGCCTGGGCAGATATGGTGTGCACCTTTGCGGGCATGCCACCGCTGCCCGAAGGTGTACAACAACTGCCACACCATCGGATGAGCTAACACTTTGTGCCATCGGTCCTAGAATAGAAGGACCATGACTACTTCAGATCCAGCCGCAGACCAGCAAACCCTGACTCCACTGACCGCTCCACGAGATGGTATCCCGGAAGTCATCAACACCCCTGCGGCACTGAACCGGGCGATTCGCGCGCTACGCGCTGGCACCGGAGATCTCGCAGTTGATACCGAACGCTCCAGCGGATTTCGTTATGGACGCCGCGCCTTCCTCATCCAAATACGTCGCGAAGGTGCCAGCACCTGGCTGATTGATCCCGAAAGTATTGAGTCGCTCGATCCGCTGGTCGACTTCATGAATGAATTGCCGTGGATCTTGCATGCTGCCACCCAGGATTTGCCGTGCTTACATGACGAGGGCTTGGCCCCGACCGGATTATTTGATACCGAACTTGCCGGCCGTTTAGCAGGTTTCCCCCGGGTCGCACTGGGAACGATGGTTGGGGAGCTATTAGGCCTGCAGCTAGCCAAAGAACATTCAGCGGTTGATTGGGCTACCCGACCTTTGCCCGAATCGTGGCTGAACTATGCGGCACTGGATGTGGAGGTTCTGTTTGAACTGCGTGAAGAGATTTCCCAGATCCTTGAAGAACAGGGCAAGCTAGAATTTGCTGCCCAGGAATTTGAGTATGTGCGCCATCTTCCAGATCCAGTGGCTCCACCCGAGGCTTGGCGCAAGCTCTCTGGTATCCATAAAATCAAGAACCGCCGGAACCTCTCGGTAGCTCGTGAACTTTGGCAGTCGCGCGAGTCCCTGGCAGAAAGCCGCGATGTGGCTCCAGGACGCCTGCTGCCAGATTCTGCCATTATGGCAGCCGTCGACCATCGGCCAAATAGTGTCCCCACACTGCTACAGATTCCAGGTTTCCACGGGCGTAGCGCAAAACGAGATGCTCCGCGCTGGCTGGATGCGATGCAACGCGGAAGAAATAAACCCGACCTTCCAGAATTACGTTCCGGGGTACAGGACCTACCCAACGCCCGCATCTGGGGCGAGAAGAATCCGCAGGCAGCCCTACGGCTCACCGCGGCGCGCGAAGTCCTCACGGAGATTAGCGAGCACTGGAACATCCCCGGAGAAAACCTTTTGACTCCGAAATTCCTGCGTGCGCTGTGCTGGAATCCGCCGGCGAGCTTGAGTATCGGAACCGTGGATAGTGCATTGGAAGAACTTGGCGCCAGGCCTTGGCAGCGCGAGCTTTTGAGTGCAAAACTTGCCGACGCATTGCGCGGCTAAGGCGCCATAGGCCTTCGGGAAATTGCTGAGTTACGCGCTCAGCACTTGCACTTCAAGTTACTCATGAGTAACGTATGGTTTAGGTCACTGTGATACTGACCACTGCCCCTGATCTTTGGGCAGCCTAAACCTATCCCAAGGAGCCCGACGGTGAGCGTCAACACTACCTCCGTGTCCGCACCCGCGCACACCTCACTAGAGGACCGCGATGTCTTTTTTGTCGATGGGGTACGCACCCCATTCGGTAGAGCAGGCGAAAAAGGCATCTATCACGGAACACGCGCCGATGACCTTGCGGTTAAAGCCGTTCGTGGTCTGCTCAGCCGCAACCCCGAAGTTCCGGCCGAGAAAATTGATGAAATCGCCATGGCTGCCACGACGCAGACCGGTGACCAAGGGCTAACCATCGGACGCACCGTTGGACTACTCTCGGGCATCCCCGAGTCGGTGCCCGGATTCGCCATCGACCGGATGTGCGCCGGCGCCATGACCGCGGTCACCTCGCTAGCTGGCGGCATCGCCTTCGGATCCTACGACGTCGTGATCGCCGGTGGCGTCGAGCATATGGGCAATCACCCCATGGGTGCCGGCGCAGATCCAAACCCACGCTTTCTGAGCGAAAAGATCGTCGACCCACAAGCACTAAACATGGGTAATACCGCCGAAAACCTGCATGACCGGTTCCCCGAAATCACCAAGGAACGTGCAGACAGCTACGCGGTAGCCTCCCAGCAGAAATTAGCCAAGGCTTACGAGCACAACCAGATCCAGCCGGATCTGGTTCAGGTTGCCGCACAACGACCAGGCGAAGGGTGGGCGGTCAACACCGTCGACGAACCACCACGGCCAAATACCACCATGGAATCCCTCGCCGACCTGCGCACCCCTTTTCGTGCCCACGGCCGAGTCACTGCGGGTAATGCTGCGGGACTGAATGACGGAGCTACCGCAGCGATGCTCGCCAGCGGGACCGCCGTACGTGAACTTGGGTTAACACCAAAAATGCGTATGGTCTCCTTCGCCTTCGCCGGGGTCTCCCCCGATGTGATGGGCTACGGGCCGGTCCCGGCCACCGAAAAGGCACTGGCCAAGGCTGGACTGAAGATTTCAGACATCGGATTGTTTGAAATCAACGAAGCCTTCGCCGTGCAGGTGCTCTCCTTCCTCGACTTCTACGGCATTGACCAGAACGATGAGCGTGTTAACCGTTATGGTGGCGCGATCGCCGTCGGTCACCCGCTGGCTTCCTCTGGGGTGCGACTGATGACTCAGTTGGCTCGCCAATTCGACGAAGATCATTCGGTCAGATACGGAATCACCACCATGTGCATCGGCTTGGGCATGGGCGGCACCGTAATTTGGGAGAACCCAAACCACGCAGACTTTGGCACGAAGGCTTAGGGAAGAGAACATGACACAGGATTATTCGGCCGTCACCGAACTCATGCACGACGAAACCGTGACTCACTCCTTCACCAAGGATGTGCAGCTTCCAGATGGCAAAACGCTGGTACTGCTCACCTTAGATAACGGGCTGGATCATAAAAAACCCACCACGCTGGGCCCAAGCGGACTGATCGAACTGCGAGCGGAACTTGAAAAGCAGGCGGCGCGTGCCAAAGCCGGAGAAATTCACGGTCTAGCGATCACCGGCAAGCCGTACTTCTTGATCGCCGGTGCGGACCTGTCCGCAGTCACCCGCCTCTCCGCACCTGAACACGCAACCGCCATGGCTACACTGGGCCACCGCGCCTACGACCTACTGGCAGACCTAGGCGTGCCCACGTTCGCCTTTATTAACGGACTGGCCCTGGGCGGCGGACTAGAGATCGCGCTGGCCTGTAACTACCGTACGGTCAGCACCACCGCCGGAGCCCTGGGACTACCCGAAGCCTTCCTTGGCCTCATCCCAGGCTGGGCCGGCGTCTACCGCTTGCCACGACTTATCGGCCCGGAAAATGCGCTGAAGGTGATGGTGGAAAACCCACTAAACAACAACCGCACGCTCTCCGGCCCGGCAGCTCACAAGCTTGGTGTCGCCGATGCCTTGTTCGAACCAGCGGACTTCATCGAAAACTCGGTCAAGTTTGCCGGCTCGGTATTGAGCGGTGAACTCGAAGTACTGCGCGAAAATTCGGTGGATCCTAGCGACCCAGAGGTGGCACGGCGCTGGCTGGACGCGGCAGATCGGGCAGAAAAGTTCGTTGACGCGAAGCTTTCCGGCGCGACCCCCGCCCCGTACAAGGTGCTCGAAGTGTTCCGCAAGGGCATGACGCTCACCCAAGCGCAGTCCGCCGAACTAGAAATCGCTGCGCTGACCGAGCTGATGGCCACCCATGAGTTCAAGAACACCGTCTACTCGTTCCTTGACCTCGTGCAAAAGCGTGGCAAACGTCCTGCCGGAGCGCCTAGTGCCAAGCTTGCTCGCCCGGTCACGAAGGTTGGCGTGGTTGGTGCCGGATTGATGGCAAGCCAGCTAGCTCTACTCTTCGTGCGCCGACTGAACGTTCCGGTGATCATCACCGACCTTGATCAGTCCCGCGTAGACAAAGGTCTTGCCTACATTCACGGTGAAATCGACAAACTCCAAACCAAGGGACGGATGAGCCAGGACGCGGTCAACCGCACTAAGGCGCTAGTGAGCGGTTCGGTGACCAAGGAAGCCTTCGCCGACGCAGACTTTGTCATCGAGGCGGTCTTTGAAGAACTCAACGTTAAGAAGCAGGTGTTTGCCGAGGTTGAAGCCGTGGTATCTGCCGAATGCATCTTGGCCACCAACACCTCCTCACTCTCCGTCACCGAGATGGGCAAGGAACTAGCCCACCCTGAGCGCCTAGTCGGGTTCCACTTCTTCAACCCCGTCGCCGTGATGCCGTTGCTGGAAATTGCAGCGACCCAGTGGACTAACGAATCAACCGTGGCCACAGCCTTTGCTCTGGGTAAAAACCTACGCAAAACTACTGTGCGCACCAAGGATGCCACAGCATTTGTGGTCAACCGCGTGCTACTACGATTGATGAGTGAAGTTCAGGCAGCATTCGATGAAGGCACCGACGCGCTCACCGCAGATACCGCCTTGCGTCCAATGGGACTGCCGATGACTCCATTCACCTTGCTGTCTATGGTTGGTCTCCCCGTGGCACAACACGTCAATGAGTCACTTAATGCATCCTTCGGGGAGCGTTTTGCGATCTCAGAGAATCTGGGCAAGTTGATCGATGCAAAGATCACCACGTTATGGATCAAGGATGACAAGGGTGCTCAGATACTAAACCCCGAGATGGATGGTTTGCTGAGCTTTGGTGACAAGCCTTCTTCCAAGGAGCAGATCCTGATCCGTGTGCAGGATGCCTTGGCCGAAGAAATCGGTTTGTTGCTTGCCGAAGGCGTTGTGGCCGAAGCTGCCGACGTTGATCTGTGTATGATCACCGGTGCCGGTTGGCCAATGCATCTGGGCGGGATCACCCCGTACCTCGATCAGGTTGGAGCCTCGGACCGAGTAAATGGGAAGAAGTTCAACTCCTAATCTCCCATTCTGCGAAGACCCCCGTGCGGCTGTTATTCCATTTGTGAATTACAGCCACACGGGGGTCTTCGCTTTTGCGCGCATTAGCCTGTGACTTGCTACGCAGAGGGCATACGGCTTAGCTTTGCCACAGGTTAATCTGAGAGAATCTAGCTATGACCGATATTGCTCGCCCCGCCCGCCGTACCGTAATGTGCGCTTCTGCGCTTCTAGGCTCCAGCGCATTACTCACCGCCTGTGGCAACGGAGAATCCGTCGCTCCCAACCCCACACCGGGTCAGGTACCGCAGCCAGCCGGCGAAGCGCAGACCGTACTGCCCTTAACCGATCTTCCAGAGAAGGCGCGGGCACAGGTTGTTGCCAAAGACCCAGCTACAGGCGAAGAGATTGGCGTATTGCTCTTCCGCAAAGACGCAAAAACCGTGCTGGCCTATTCGAGTATCTGCACCCACCAAGGATGTGCAGTGACCCCGAAGTCTTCCAAAAACGATTTTTACTGTGCCTGCCACGGTTCACGCTTCAGCCCCGCGGACGGTTCGGCGACCGCTGGGCCAGCAATCGAGGCCCTGCCCCGGTACGCTTGCGAAATCAAAGGTAAGGACATCGTCGTATATCTGGGCGAGGCCTAAACCACGACCAGGAATAAATACTTCTCGTTCTAGTGTTTTTCGCCTCCGGCTCTGCCACACTTAGCCCATGGATTCTCCTTCGAAGCCCACTCGTCGTACGCTTCTAGGCGCTGCCGGTGCCACAGGTCTTGGCGCGGCGCTCACCGCTTGTAGCCCTAGCTCCTCCCCCGGTTCATCGGAACAGGCCAGCGCGGCGCCCAGTCCCGACGGGGACGGTCAAAACGTGATGCCTAGCGATCAGCTAGCGGAACTGGGAAAGGCCGAGGTCACCGTACGCGGGCCTGCCAGCGGCAAAGATCTTGGCGTTTTGCTCTATCGACCAGATGCAAGCACGGTCTTGGCTTACTCGAATATCTGTAGCCACCAGGGATGTGCAGTGGGCACAGAAACTCCCGAAGCGAATTTTTATTGTGCTTGCCACGGCTCACGCTATGACTACAAAGACGGCAGTGTGCTCGCAGGACCTGCGCCGAAAGGACTTACTCGCTACGCCGCGAGCATCAAGGGACAAGACATCGTGGTTTATCCACCACTAGATGCTTGAGCAAGGGTTCAATAAATACCTCACGCAGGGAATCTCACCAGTTTTGATGAGATTCCCTGCGTTCATGGTGCGCGAAGATTCCGCTTAGAACAATGCCACCTTCTGTGGGCTAGGGAAGATCTGGTTGATTTCTTCGCGCTCGGTATCCGTGGGGACCCAGCTAATCGCCTCTGCATTGGCCGCGACCTGCTCCGGGCGCGTCGACCCGGCAATGACCGAGGACACTGGCTCTTGGGCCGCGAGCCAGCAGAATGCGAGCTGCGCTGGGGTGAGATCTCTTTCGGCAGCGAATGCCGCAAACTTATCCAACTGCTCAAAGTCACTGGTTTCGAGCAAGGCCTGACGAGCGTGTGTCAGTCGGCTTCCTTCCGGAGCCTGCCCCTTGGAATATTTTCCGGTAAGCAAACCGTTTGCCAACGGGAAGTAAGGCAACACGCCGAGACCGAATTCCTTGGCTGCGGGCAAGATCTCCAGCTCGGCTCGGCGATCAATAAGGTTGTAATGATTCTGCGCTGAAATAAATCGTTCGGCGCCCAACTCACGGGCTACATACTCGGCCTGCGCAATTTGCCAGCCAGTACGATTTGAGTGCCCAAGGTAACGTACCTTTCCGCTGCTCACCAGGTCATCGAGAGCTTTCAACGTTTCCTCAATGGGGGTGTTCGCATCAGGGGTATGGAATTGGTAGAGGTCAATGTAGTCGGTTCCCAAACGGCGCAATGAAGCTTCTACCGCTTTAACGATGTAGCGACGAGATCCGCGAGCGTTAAAGTCTGGACCGTTAACACCCTTCATATCCATGCCAAATTTGGTGGCGAGCACGATGTCTTCACGCGCGGTGCCCAGCGCCTTACCAAGGCGTTCTTCGGACAGGCCGGGCTCACGCCCATAGCAGTCGGCCACATCAAAGAGGGTGATTCCTGCATCGAGAGCGGCGTGGATCACCGCGTCGGTTCCGGCTTGTGATTCCGTGGCCGTTCCCGGGCGCCCCAAGTTGTTACAACCGAGTCCAACAACCGAAACACTCAGACCACTGCGGCCAAGCTGACGAAATTCCATGAGCACCTCTTTGATAATTTGCGCGGTGCCGCTTCACTTAGGCGGCGACTTACCCATAGGCTATCGGGTAGGACGGTGTGCTGAACATTTCACACCTCGATTCACTGTGTTGCATATTTATCCATTAGGATGGAAACATGTCAAAAGTCCTCACCTCTCTCCCTGTAGGCGAACGCGTCGGTATCGCGTTCTCCGGCGGCCTTGATACTTCGGTCGCAGTTGCCTGGATGCGCGACAAGGGCGCCATCCCTTACACCTACACCGGCGATCTGGGCCAGTACGACGAGCCCGACATCGATGCAGTTCCAGACCGTGCTCTGGAATACGGTGCCGAAGCCTCGCGCCTGGTCGATTGCAAACCAGCCTTGGTCGAAGAAGGCCTCGCAGCACTTGCTTGTGGTGCCTTCCATATTCGCTCGGGCGGAAAAGCCTACTTCAACACCACCCCACTGGGCCGTGCCGTCACCGGCACCCTGCTCGTTCGCGCGATGCGCGAAGACGGCGTGGATGTCTGGGGCGACGGGTCGACCTACAAGGGTAACGACATCGAACGCTTCTACCGTTACGGCCTCATGGCTAACCCGAAGCTGCGTATCTACAAGCCATGGCTTGACCCAGCATTCGTCGCTCAGCTGGGCGGCCGCTCGGAGATGAGTGAATGGTTGCAGGAGCACGGTTTCCCTTACCGTGACTCGGCAGCAAAGGCGTACTCCACTGACGCCAACATCTGGGGCGCAACCCACGAGGCAAAGACGCTAGAGCTGCTGGACACCTCACTTGAGGCAGTCGAGCCAATCATGGGCGTCAAGTACTGGGACGAATCGGTTGAAGTTAAGGCCGAAGATGTTTCGGTCACCTTCTCCGCCGGCCGTCCGGTAGCCATCAATGGCAAGGAGTTCACCGATCCGGTGGCCCTGGTCAATGAGGCTAACATCATCGGTGGCCGTCACGGTCTGGGCATGAGTGACCAGATCGAGAACCGTATCATCGAAGCGAAGTCGCGCGGCATCTACGAAGCACCTGCTATGGCGCTGCTGCACATCGCTTACGAGCGCCTGGTCAACGCGATCCACAACGAAGACACCGTAGCCAGCTACCACAACGAAGGTCGCCGTCTGGGCCGCCTGATGTACGAGGGTCGCTGGTTGGATCCACAGGCACTGATGCTGCGCGAGTCGTTGCAGCGTTGGGTCGGTTCGGCCATCTCCGGTACCGTGACCGTACGTTTGCGTCGCGGCGATGACTACACGATCTTGAACACCGAAGGTGAAAACCTTAGCTACCACCCGGACAAGCTGTCCATGGAACGCGTAGGTGACGCAGCCTTCGGTCCGCTGGATCGTATCGGTCAGCTGACCATGCGTAACCTGGATATCGCCGATTCGCGCGGTCGTCTGGAACAGTATGCAGGTATGGGCTTGGTTGGTGGATCCACCGCGAAGCTGGTTGGCGCACTGGAAAATGGTGGAGCGAACGACATTGTCGACGCCTCACCGGTCGACGAATCGGGTCTAGCAACGGACCGTGCCATCGAGTCCGCAGCGTTTGACTCCGGAACCGACTAAGGATTTTAGTCAATAACAATAAGCCGGCCAGAACATC
>NZ_NRGT01000009.1:0-15406 GCF_002332285.1 Glutamicibacter sp. BW77
TTGGTTTAAGCTTTTAATTTTGAGCAAATAATAGGCGCCGGATCTGTTCACGATGAACAAATCCGGCGCCTATTGCCAAGTAGGGAGTCTAGCTCTCCAACGCCCCGGTCTGATTAGCCTTCAAAGCCGCCAGTCGCGCCTCTACCTCGGTCTGCTCACCGAGGTCTTCCAACGACTCAAACTGAGCGTCCAGACTGGACGAGGCCAACTCCGACGCACCTCGCACCTTAGCTTCTTCACGGCGGATCTTTTCCTCAAATCGGCTGATCTCGCTGGTCGGATCCATCATATTCACGGACTTGACGGCCTCGTTGACCTGGTTCTGCGCGTTTGCAGACTTAGCACGAGCAACGAGTTCGTCGCGCTTGCTGACCAGTTCGTTGCGCTTTTCCTTCATCTGGTTCAGGCCGGTTTTCAGCTTCTCAACGATTTCGCGCTGCGAGGCGATGGTCGGATTAGCGGTTTTCATCTCGCTTTCAGCCTGCATCTGACGCTGAATTGCGACCTTAGCCAAATTGTCGAATTTCCCGGCGTTGTCCGCATCGTTTGCGCTGCGGAATTCGTCAGCCTTATTCGAGGCAGCCAGGGCTTTGGTTCCCCAGTCGCCAGCTGCTTGCTCATCTTCGCGGTAGTCGTCTTCCAACATCCGCAGGTTACCGATGGTCTGGGCGACAGCCTGTTCAGCTTCTGCAATGTTGTCTGTGTAGTCGCGAACCATCTGATCCATCATCTTCTCTGGATCTTCGGCAGAATCCAGGATCGAGTTGATGTTGGCCTTTGCGAGCTGGGCAACGCGTCCGAAAAGTGATTGCTTGGTCATGTGTAGACCTTTCTATACGAAATAGTATTGCTGAAATTTGCGTACTACTGAGATAAAACCGCGTAACTCTAGAAACTGCCGCCGGCACCTCCGCCGAAGCCTCCACCACCTCCGCCGCCGCCAAATCCGCCACCGAAACCTCCGCCGCCTCCACCGAAGCCACCGAAGCCGCCTCCGCCGAAGAATCCACCGTCGCCGCCATCATGGTTTCCACCTCCGCGGTTTCCTCCGCCGAGGATCGAATCGATGAGAATGCCTCCAAGAACGGCGCCACCAATTCCGTCGAACATGCCTCCACGACCGCGGTTGGAACCTCCAAAGTTACCTAACCCACCGTCACCACCAAAGCCATTGACGTCTTGTTCGGCCATGCGAGCAGCCTGATCAGCAAGTTGGCTGGCACGCTGTGCTGAAGCAACCGCCTCAGAGGGATTCTGCGATGCCAAGGACAGCGCCTGATCGTAGGCGCGCTGTGCTTCAGCTAGGCGGGTACGTGCCGAAGAGCGGACGCCACCACGACGCGCACGTATGTAATCTTCGGTGCCTTGGATCCGCGAAGCGGCGGTATTAAGCAATGACTGCAGCTGATCACGAGCGGCTTGATCCTGCTGAGCGCGATCGCGAAGCGTTCCCAAGGCAGAAGCCAAGGGAGTAGTAGAATCATCGAGCGCCGAGATCAATGCCAGCGGATCATGCTTATCTGCGCGTAGTGCTTGTTGAATCATTGACAGGGTGCTTTCGACCCCGGCGATGGGACCTGCCAGATTAGGCTGTGAACCGTTAGCGACAAGGGCTTTAGCCTGCGCGAGGTCCCGGGCAGCCGTGGCAACAGCTGATTCCAAATCATTGTCTGCTTGACGAAGAGCCGACGCGGACTTACTGATTGCTTCCAGCAGGACTTCAGCCTGATCATGGGCTTCTTCAGCATTCTGAATCAACAGGGCAGCATGTGCACGGTCGCTGCCGAGCTTTTCACGTGCCTGCTTCAGCGATGACACCGCAAAGGTCAGTCGTTCCGAGGCCTGCTCGGCGTTATCGGTGATCTGTGAGACCGCACTGTCTTCATACTTCGTCGTCAGCACCTCAAGCTCGGAGACTCGCTGTGAAAGTTGCTGCGCAAGAGGTTCTTTCTCGGCGGCGACTTCTTCAATTCGAGTCTCAGCGTTTTGCTCTAGCTGACGTAGATCTTTGAATTCACTGGCGTGCTTTTGCAAGGTGTCGTTAACTTGACCGCATCGGTTGATGATTTCGCCGAGCCAGGAGCGCTGATCTTCCTCGGTGTCGGGAATGTGATCGTCAAGTTGTTGTTGCAGGCGGAAGGATTCCACTAGGTGTGTTTTGGCTTCGGCCAGGTCCTCGGAGAAAACCTTGACCGAGTCTGCACCATATTGAGCTTCAGCAAATCCTAGTTCCTGCTCGGAAGAACGAATTGAATCATCGGCGGCAACAAGTAATTGGTCCGCTCGCAGTCGCAGGCTCTCCAATGACTCAAGCTGCTGGGGTTGCCCAGTGCTTGGGTTTCCTTGAGGGATTTGGTTAGTCTTTTTCTTGCTTCGGCGCGAAAGAATGACATAGCCGGCTACAGCTACGCCGCCAATAATGAGAAGAACCCAGAAAACGCCACCGCCGGAGCTTGACGAACTGGTGGCACTGCCACCATCAGCAACATTTGCGATACCTTCAATTGCGCCTTCAGCGACGCCCGACCAATCTTTCTTCGCGAGGGCTGGGGAGATCTGCTTCGAATAGATTTCTTGGGTGTAAGCGGAAAGCGGACCATTTTGATGTCCGGCAAAGTTTGCCTGACGCTGTTTGGTTGCTACCACCAAGATAGCGTCGGAACTGCCCATATTCTTATTCGCAGCAACTTGTTCAAGCCATTGGCCCGGGTTTGAAGGGGAGGTAAACTCGTCAACGTAAACGATGAACAGGCTAATGCCAGTGTCATCACGAAGTGTCTTAATGTCGTTTTCGAGTTTACTTTCATTGCCACCGAGTACCTGGGCGTTGTCGACAACAAAGTCCCCAGGTGGGATGGTGACAGGGGGTTCTGCAAAAGCTGGTGCTGATGCTCCCAGTGATAATGCCACCACCGTTAATGCTGCAGCAGTTATTCGCCGCGCTTTGGAAATCATTGTCGTCCTCACCTGAATTGCTGATTCGAACGAATAAAACAGCCACTCGTCCAACCGCTTTTACCTACGATTACTTTGTTAGCTCAATTTGATTCTATTTGGCGCGCATGCCAGCGTCCATGCTATTCAGCTGCGAGAATAGTTAACTCACAGCCAGCGCTAAGTTATCCCTCTCAACCGCCACAGTTCGACCGTGAATAATAAAACTCAAGAGATACGATATTTGAAAGAGGTATGACGATGAGCCAGTCACCAGATGAACCACGAAACAACGACTTGGGCCAACCCGAGCAGCCCGAAGATATCGGTCAAACCCCGAATCATGCTCAAGAGCCACGCGTCGCTCCCTCCGACGGTACACCTCAGAGTCCTGAAACCACACCGATTTCATATGTCGAGCCAACTCGCAATCATGAGCGCGTCAGCGACAGTGGTAACGCAAGTGATCAGCCGACCGATGTGTATGCTCGCCCGGCAAATCACGTTGAACCGCAGCCTGCGACAAGCGTCTATGGACAGGCCTCAGAGCAACACCATTCAGCAGCTACTGGGTCACCTTATGGTGCAGCAGGATATGGGCACTCTGACCAACACTCAAACTATCCAGTACCGCCTGAGCGTGCGCCGAAGAAGAAGTTTGCTGGCAGTACCTTAATTGCCGGAATGGTCGCTGCAGCTTTAATTGGTGGCGTGACAGCGGCTGGAACCACGTATTTCATGAATGATGGCGGCAACGCCAGCAGCACTTCGGTGCAGACGCCCCAAAATGGCGTGGTCATCAACAATCCTGAGTCCGTCACTGCGGTAACTGCTGCAGCGGCAAAGGCTTCGCCGAGCGTGGTGACCATCGAGGCCTCGGGCAATGGCAGCGGGGGATCGGGCTCAGGAATTATCCTTGATACTGAAGGTCATATCCTTACCAACACTCACGTCGTGACTCTTGGTGGAGAAACTGCCAATCCAACCCTGAGCGTCCGCCTGAGTGATGGAAAGGTGCACCAAGCAAAGCTGGTGGGTACCGATCCACTCTCAGATTTGGCAGTGATCAAGATTGATGCGTCAAACCTTGTCCCGGCAACTCTTGGCAAGTCCTCGGCACTTAACGTTGGCGACACCGCGGTGGCCATCGGTGCACCTCTTGGGCTGAGCGGTACGGTAACCGACGGCATTATTTCCACACTTAACCGCACCATCTCGGTGGCTTCCTCGGCAGTGCCG
This sequence comes from Glutamicibacter sp. BW77, assembly GCF_002332285.1. Taxonomy (NCBI): domain Bacteria; kingdom Bacillati; phylum Actinomycetota; class Actinomycetes; order Micrococcales; family Micrococcaceae; genus Glutamicibacter; species Glutamicibacter sp. BW77. Next base: position 4,174 of record NZ_NRGT01000009.1, read on the forward strand.
AAGGAAAACGCACAAAGCGATGGCAATGGTGGCGGTGACAGCCAGTACAACTTCGAGTTCCCAGGGATGCCTAAACAAGATAATCAATCCAGCCAAGGGTCGATCTACATTAACGTCATGCAGACAGACGCCGCGATTAACCACGGCAACTCGGGCGGCGCACTAGTCAACGACAAGGGCGAAATTATTGGCGTGAACGTGGCGATCGCGTCCAGCGGTTCCGGTGGGGCAGAATCAGGTTCAATCGGTGTTGGCTTTGCGATACCCATCGATTACGCACAGCGCATCGCCAACGAGATAATTGCCAATGGCTCGGCAACCCACGGTCTCCTGGGAGCAACGGTGCAAGCCCAAGCGGCCTCCACCGGTTCTGATGCCTCCCAGTTCAGCGTAGGCGCAGCAATCCAGGAAATTTCACCGAACTCAGCTGCCGAAAAAGCAGGGCTGAAGTCCGGCGACATCATCACAGGTGTCAACGGACGAGCCCTTCAAGATTCTCAGACCTTGACTGCTGCCATTCGTGAAGTACCAGCTGGCGGTAAAACCGATATTACTTATACCCGTAATGGCGCTGAACACAAGGTGAGCGTAGAAGTCGGCTCACTGAAGTAGCCCAATCAGGTACACGGCAAGCTACTAAATATGGTGTGGTGCAGAGAACAAGCGCATCACACCATATTTTCTGCCTTAAAATCGAAGTCATTGGCCGATATCGATACGATAGTAGGCGGAGCGCGGAGAAACACTTAGTGAAGCAATCATGCTTGATGCAACTCCGAAGCTATAAGAACCCTAAAATTATCCTGCCCAAGGCAGCCTCAGAAATGTGACGATGCGACGCATGCTTGATCCTAATGACTTCATAAACCCGGCAACTCAGCGAGTGTTGGCATTTGCTGCACACCCCGATGACCTAGATTTTGGTGCTGCCGGTACGGTCGCGGCCATGACCGCAGCTGGTATTGAAGTGCAATATTGCATAATGACCGACGGAGACGCTGGCGGTTTTGATGACCGGGATCCGGCCGAAACGGTTCGCTTGCGACATGAAGAACAACGTGTTGCCGCCGCTCGGGTGGGCGTGAGCACGGTGCACTTTTTAGGTGAACGCGACGGGTTCCTAGAACCTAGCCACCACGTGATGCGCCAAGTTGTCCGCCTAATCCGCCAGTTTAAGCCGCAGATTGTCATGGCCATGCATCCCGAACGCAACTGGGATCGGATACAACGCTCACATCCCGATCACCTTGCCTGTGGTGAAGCGGTAACGCGTGCTATTTACCCAGCCGTGGAAAACCCCTTCTCTTATCCGGAGCTTATAGCTGAAGAAGGTCTGCAGGCCTATAAAGTGCCGTGGCTTTGGTTCTATGGGGCTCCGAGGGAACGTGAAAATGCCTTCATGGATATCAGCAACTTTTTTGAGTCAAAGATGGATGCCTTGAGAGCCCACTTCACCCAACATCCAGATGTTGGCGCCATGGAGAAGTTCGTCTTAGAACAATGCCAGGCGAATGCAGAGCGTGGAAAAAAGCCAGTAGGGTCACTGGCTGAAGCTTTCCATTTGGTAGCAGTCAATGCTGACGACACGATCGCTGGCTTCTAAGGTAGATTGCCGGTTTAAACATTGAGGCGCTGGTTCCCTTCCGGGAACCAGCGCCTTAATCGTCTGAAGTTTTGTATGAGCTCTCAGTAACTCAACGAGAGATCGTTACTCTTGTGGCTGTTCAGCTTGGTTCAGCGGCAAGTCAACAGAGGCTTCGGTTTCTTCCGAGGGTGATGCTGGAACTTCGGAGCCTTCTACGGTGATGTGTACGGCGACGACATCATCGATGGGGGACAAGCCACCCTTGACGTCTTCACCAGTGGTCTTGGTTACCACGCTGATGCCACCTTCTTCAAGAATGGCCCACACCACGTACTGTTCTGACGAATCAAGTGCTGGTAGCGAGGACAGCTCAACGCCCAAAGCGTTCTCTTGCTTTGAGGTGCTGATTGTCGCTTGACCGCCACTGCGCAAATCAACGGTCTGACTGACAACATCAGAAGCTTTGGTGGCCTTAGTAGCCTTGGTTCCCCCATTGAGCAGGGAGAACGTTACTAACGCCAAGACGACTACGATGATCAGACCGATTAGTGCAAAGATCCAGCGTTTTGGCCGGACGCGCCGTTCGGCACGGGAGCTCTGGGCCACTTGACTGACCAGGTCCAGACCTAGATTTTCGTCCTGAGGCTCGTCGCTGTGCTGCGAAGGGCTACGGTTCATTGTTTTGGAATCTCCCGAGAAGTTGTCGGTCTTTTTGTCATGCTCGCCAAAGCGAACATACTCAAAAGCTTACTTTATAAAGATTGGGTAAAGCTGTGTACTAGACCGGGTGGTGCTGGTATTTTAAGCTCCGGCAAACCCATGTTGGCGCCAGGCTTCATAGGCTACAACGGAAGCAGTATTGGCTAGGTTCAATGATCGTCGCCCGGGAAGCATGGGGAGTCGAACCAGGTCAGTCACTCGCTGGTGCGCCTTGTCTTCGGCGCTGAGTCCCACTGATTCTTTGCCGAACATGAGAATGTCACTGGGGTCATATGCCACATCTGTGTACATCGTGTTGCCCTCAGAGGTGAATGCGAAAACGCGGCCCTCACCTAGGGCTTCAAAAGCCGCATCAAGATTTTCATGCACGGTAACCACCGCAAGATCATGATAGTCCAAGCCGGCACGTCGGAGATTGGCATCTTCAAAGTTGAAGCCTAGGGGCTTGACCAAATGAAGCTCGGCGCCAGTGATGGCAGCTAGACGGATGGCATTACCGGAGTTGCCAGGAATTTCGGGAGCATTAAAAAGAATACGGAACACATCAACCAGTTTAAGCTCTAAGTGCCAGAAAACTGGTATCAGTACATTCTGTCGAGGAGTCGAGCAAGTACCGGACGATCAACAATGTTCGGTGAAGGGCCCGATCCGAGGAAAAGTTTCAACTCACGAATCAGTCCAGCAGCGTTCAACACGTTCGGACTGGAGGATAACGTAGGATCTGCCCGGCGGTGATATTCAATGACCGGCTCATGAGGGTTTCCGTTGCCAGCAAGTACCAAAGTAAAAGCCACGACGTTCATCTGCATGAAGGAGCGCTGCATGCCGGTGATATTCAATGCCGGCGGCTGCGTCATCTTATTTCCATGGCGTAAGACGTTGCCATCAAAGGCGTAGTAGCCTTCAGGCAGAGTCATCGTATTGAGCACCGCCATGCGATAGCCGGCAACCAACACGTGGTCGAAGTGTCCACCACCCGGGGCGTTGAGTCCGTTGACTAAACGTGCAGCGGGAAGGATGTTGAGTACGTTTTTGGTCAACAAGTTGATGGTGTGCGTCTCCCGAGACATCCGCGACCGGGAACTAAACAATCCTCGCTTACGCGGTTCACCATGAACTCGTTGGATTGAGCGAGCTCTATCAAGCAATGTAAACGAAGCATCATCGAGCCGAGGTTCATACTCAGTTGCCAACTGCGCTTTGGGATGCTGAGGAGAGGTACGCAGTTTCTCATCATAGGCGCGTGAAGTGGTACCTGCCCGTGGTGCTTGACCAGGAGCCTGAAAAGACTTTTCAAACTTAGCATTGCCATGCTCATCTGAAAGGATCTGATAGGCCTGCTGGACCGTTTTGAATTGCTCCTCACTGCCACCTAAATCGGGGTGAGAAGCACGAGCCGCTTTGCGATACGCGATCTTGATATCTTCAAGGCTTGCACTCTGAGGCACGCCAAGAATTTCGTAGGGGCTCGGCGAACTCATGATGCGGATATTTCCTCTCAAATGGGGCGTTTTCCACGACCGATGTCATTGGATCAAAACCCCATTAGAACATTTTAGCTTCCACTAATAGTAGTCAGCTTTTTCGTACCATGATGTTTGCTGGGTATTGTCTATACTTATGGTCCCACCGGCTGAATATCAGCGTATCCACCTCGTCTTTCATCCCAATTCAGGTAAGGGGCTGGGCGCGCGTCGCGTCACCGAACTTGAAACACTGCTTTTCTCCTTGGGATTGCGTCCGCGAAGGTTAGATACTTCGAAGATTTCGGGCAGTGCGCTTGGTGAAGCGCTTGGCCAAGCCGACGCCGTAGTCGTTATTGGCGGGGATGGACTGATCCACCATGTGATCAAGCATTTGGCCCGGACACGCACTCCCATGGGGATCGTGCCAGCCGGCAGCGGAAACGACACCTGGAGAATGTCATCGGCCCGGACGGTCGAGCAAACGCTACAGGACGTTGTTCGTTTCCTGACCGGAGGAATCGAAGCAAGGCCAGTAGATTTGCTTGAACTGAAATATGCCAACCAAGATTCGCAGACCAAGCTTGCCATCGGTGCTGTGTCGTGGGGCTTTGAAGGCTTGGTAAATGGACGAGCCAATGAATTGCCGCGAAGCCTCGGTGCCCTGCGTTATCTGGTCGGATTGGTGCTCAGCCTACCGAAGTTGCAACCTCACCGGACCGTGGTGCACAGCGAAGAATTCGACTTCCGAGGGCAAATCTATGCAGCCAGCATTGCCAATATTCGCTCGGTAGGTGGCGGGATCACCTTGTTCCCCCAAGCGGATTACACCGATGGGCTAGCGGATATCTCCTTGGTGAGCGGAAACCGATTACATAAGGTGTTGCCGTACGTAGGACATATACTCTGCGGCAGAAAGCATCCGTACCGAGAAATTGCTCGCAGCTCACAGGTCAACGTGCAAACTACGGAAGCCAGCTATGCGGATGGCGAGCTCCTTGGGCACGGAGATTTTGAACTCTCGGTGCTACATCATGCGCTCTTGCTTATTCCCGGCGCCGATAGTCGCTAAAGAGCATCGAATCTTCTTCACATAACGAATGTAAGCGTAAGTGCCGGACCGCTTCCTGTGTGCCATGGGCGATCCTTTGACCGGAACCGGCGAGCACCATGGGGGAAAAACTCACGCACAACGAATCGAGACGGTCTGCTGCGATGAACTGGCCCAGCAAATGCGGACCACCCTCGGCATGGATGAATTCAAGTCCCCTAGAGGTGAGGATTTCAACGATTTGGTGGGGGTCGCAGCCTTCATTCACTTCAGCAACTTCAATAACTTCAACCTGTGCGGGGAATTGCGCACGGTGCTCCGGCGTAATCTCTGCGCTGGTAAAGAGCAATACCGGCACCGGGCTGAGCGTGAAGACTTCGTTATCCGGCTTCAGATGTAGCCCATGCGAAACGATGGCTAACACCGGCTGAGCCGACATCCCGCGCGCTTCTCGCCACGCAATGTCCTCGGCACTAACCAGATCTCCTGCGTAGCCTTCGGCACGTACAGTTCCGGCACCGACGACGATGACATCGGCTAAGCGACGAAGTAAACCGAAGATGCGCTTATCGCCGGGACTGCCCAAACCTCCAGATAGTCCCTCACGCTGTGCACTTCCATCCACGCTGGAGATAAAATTAAACCGGATGAACGGACGTTGCGATGTGGCATACCGCTCTAAGAGATGCGCATCGTCAACTATGGGCAATGATTCAGGAAGCAGTGAACGCAAGGGGTGATCCTATCTGCTGGTTTCTCGTTCTGGATGAGCCGGTGGATTAACCTCGCCCATATTATGAATTTGGTACGCAGGGTCGCGCCAGCCTTGAGCTGCTTCGATCAGCCGGACCGTCTGAACCGACTCGACGATATTATGCATCCTAATGATTCTTGCCCCACCCATAATGCACATGGTGGCCGCCACCATTGAGCCGACTAAACGCTCAGGCTTTGGCAGGTCAAGAGTTTCACCGATGAAGTCCTTATTTGAAACCGCCGCAAGCGCCGGATAGCCCAACGCGGCAATCGCTTCGAAATTCGCGGTGATATCCAAGGTGTGCCGAGTGTTCTTGTTTAGATCATGGCCCGGGTCAATAATGATCTTTGACGCATCGATGCCGGCGTCCAAAGCCAGCTGAACTTTTTGTTCTAGGTAATCGCGTACCTCCGCTACCACATCTTGATAATGCGGATGTGGGTAGATGGTGCGTGGCTTGGCTAGGGAGTGGGTCAGCACTAAATGAACATTGTTCCGCGCAACTACCTCGGCCAGCTGCGGATAAGCCAGTCCCGTGGTGTCGTTGATGGCATCGGCTCCGGCGTCAATGGCTGCTTGGGCAACCTCTGGTAAGAAGGTGTCGGCAGAAATCACCACATCACTGTGCTCGCGTACAGCCCGAATCACCGGGACGATGCGCTCAGCTTCTTCTTGCCAAGGTAATTCTGGTCCGGGGGAGAAAGGCACCCCACCAATGTCCACCCAGTGTGCACCAGCCTGGACAGCCTGCAACGCTGAGGACACCGCCGCATCCAAACCGAAGGTAGATCCGGCATCGTAGAACGAATCAGGAGTGCGGTTGATCACTGCCATCACCGCGATTTCGCGTGCAAAGTTGATGCTTCGACGCGAAAAGTGGTGAACCGGAACCTTGAGTTCGGGCATAAACATTGAGCTGGTCTCCCTCGATCCGCGGACGCGCCGCTGAGCTTTGCTTCCTCCATTCATATCACTGGACGCATCACCGATGCGGGATATGAGCTGTTGCTGGTTAAGCTTGTAACATGCAGTTTTCCCATGTCTCAGCCACTCAGGGTCAATGGATCGTTGATTCCTGCGCCACCGCCGATCCATTGACAGTAGTCGCACAGATCCCGGTCGGCTATGAACGATACGCGCGGATCCTCCATCCGGCCTATGACGAAGATGATCAGGCAGTGCGCTGGGGGACTGTTGCCAATAGTCGCGGCCACATTTTCACCGCCGCAGATCTCTTTGAAACCATTGCCGGTTGGGATGCCCAGGGAAATCCAGCCACCGAAGATGCTTGGGAAGAAACTGACCTGCCGGTTGACGAACTACCTGTTGAACAGTGGCAGGCACTGGTCAAGATCCTGAGCGCCACCAACACCAAAGATTACTTTGTCGCTGGGTTGTGGAGTGGTTATGCCTTTATCGAGGGTGGGGAACGTATCCAGATTGATTATGAGGATGACCTAGAGCTCAGCGAAGAAGAGAACCGGGCCGCCGAAGCTGCAGCGCTCGCCGAGGCACAACGTCCAGCGTTTACAGCAGACGTTTTGGCAACTCCCGCATTAGAACTCGGTGGAGGCTACCGAAATTATCGACTTTTCGAAGTAGACGGCGAATTTCTGGCTAACCCGGTGTGGGCCACAACGGCAGATGGCGAGCAGCGTCAGCGCCCATCCTTGGTCTTTCCGCAAGACCACAGTTGGATGCTTTCCACCGAGCCCTATGACGACTGCACACTGATCGGTGGCTCGGCTCAACTTATTGAAGCTATTTTGCAAGACCCTGCACTGGAAGCCATTGAAGTCGGGCAATTCACACGCATTGGCCATTCAAACTAGGTAGGGAAAGCTCGTACCATTAAAACGATGAACAACTCCGCGGTATACCTAGATCACGCGGCAACTACCGACCTGAACCCAGCGGCGTTGTCGGCTATGACCGAGCAATTTTCGCAAACCGGAAACCCCTCCTCGCTTCATGGGGCCGGTCGCCGGGCTAACCGTGTAGTGGACGAGGCGCGCACTGCCATCGCGAAGGTTGCCGGTGCACACCCCACAGAACTGATCTTCACCTCCGGTGGAACCGAATCGGATAACTTGGCGCTCAAAGGCCTGTTCTGGAACCGGACTGCGAAGAATCCGCTAGCACGCAGTATCCTGGTTGCCGGAATCGAACATCACGCGGTGCTCGATACCGTCTCATGGCTAGAAGCTCATGAAGATGCCACGGCTTTATGGATGCCGGTGGACGCCGATGGGGTGCTTGATCTGCAAGCGGCGAAGGAGCTTATCGAGGAACACCATGAGCGAATCGCTCTGGGGACCATCATGTGGGCCAACAACGAGGTAGGTGCTATCCAACCGGTAGTTGCTTTCACCGCGCTTGCCGCAAAATATGGCATCCCAGTGCATAGCGACGCGGTGCAGGCTTTTGACTCCGTACCCACAAATTTTGCTACCAGTGGTTTGGCTACCATGGCGGTTAGCGCCCATAAAATTGGTGGTCCGGTAGGAATCGGAGCGCTCTTTGTGCGCCGTGACGTAGTACTGATGCCGGTCCAGCACGGTGGCGGACATGAACGCAAACTCCGTTCAGGAACGTTGAACGCCGTGGCCGCGGCGGGGTTTGCGGCGGCCGCTACTGCGGTCCATGAGACATTGGCGGCAGAAAGCGCGCGATTGAGTGAGCTTCGCGAATACGCGGTCCAAAATATTACCCGGCTTGTTCCCGACGCGGTGCTCAATGGTCCACGAGATGAAGACAATGCAGGTCTGCGACTTCCAGGAAATCTGCATTTCACTTTTCCCGAGTGCGAGGGCGATTCCTTGCTATTTCTCTTAGACATGGTGGGAATTGCCTCGTCTACCGGTTCAGCCTGCACCGCAGGAGTACCGCAACCATCGCACGTCTTGGTGGCCATGGGCCGGGATGCGCGCAGTGCCCGAAGTGTGCAACGCTTCACTTTGGGGCATAGAACAACGCATAAAGACGTTGACATACTTTTAGAAGCTCTGCCAGATGCCTATCAACGGGCTAAGAAAGCCGGTATGGCGGCAGACGAAAGCAGTATTCACACAGCAGGGACGGGTTTTACAAGATGAAGGTACTAGCAGCGATGTCCGGTGGCGTCGATTCGGCGGTAGCCGCAGCACGTGCGGTTGAAGCCGGTCACGACGTGGTTGGCGTCCACCTAGCGCTCTCTCGCATGCCCGGAACTTTGCGCACCGGCTCACGTGGCTGTTGCACGTTGGAGGACTCCAATGACGCATGGCGTGCCTGCGACAAACTAGGGATCCCATACTACGTTTGGGACTTTTCGGATCGTTTTGCCGAAGACGTAGTCCAGGACTTCGTTGATGAGTATGAAGCTGGACGCACGCCAAACCCTTGTATGCGGTGTAATGAGAAGATCAAGTTTGCCGCACTGCTGGAAAAGGCACTCGCCTTAGGCTTTGACGCGGTATGCACCGGTCACTATGCCAAGGTCTTGCGCGATACGGAAGGCAACCCAGAATTGCACCGCGCCGCCGATTGGGCGAAGGACCAGTCCTACGTACTTGGTGTGCTCACCCATGAGCAGTTAGATCATTGCATGTTCCCGCTGGCTGAAACGCCTTCGAAGGCCGAAGTTCGCGCCGAGGCGGCCGCTCGCGGTCTGACTGTGGCGAATAAGCCAGACAGCTACGATATTTGTTTCATTCCTGATGGTGATACCCGCGGCTGGTTGGCCGAGCGTATCGACATGAAGCCAGGCGAGATCGTTGATCAAGACGGTAACCAGCTGGGTGAGCACGGTGGCGCGCAAGCCTTCACCGTTGGTCAGCGTAAGGGGCTTCGCTTGGGCCGGCCAGCAGCTGATGGCAAGCCTCGTTTCGTGCTGGAAATCCGTCCCAAGGACAACAAGGTGATCGTGGGGCCAGAGGCTTTACTCTCCGTTGACGAGCTGCGCGGTATTCGCATCTCCTGGGCAGGGGTTCCGATTCCGGAGATCATCACTGGCGAAGAATTCGATTGCATGGTGCAGGTTCGCGCCCATGGCGATCCGGTGGATGCCAAGGCACACATGGAGCGTAGCGAAGGATCTGACGTCTTGGTAGTCCGGCTGCCCGAAGGCATGCGTGGAGTGGCACCTGGACAAACCATGGTGGTTTACCAAGGTACTCGTGTGCTGGGCCAGGCCACCATCGACAAAGCCCGGTCTACCTCATGGGATTCGAGCAAGGTCAGCTAGGTTTTAGTAAGGATAGACGCCTCGGAGCAGCGAAATAATTTCACTGCTCCGAGGCGTTTTTTCATGACCTGCGTGAGGTTTTGATGTTCCATAGTTCTGCTTCGTGAAGCGGAGCGCCGGTGTCGAAAGCGTTTGGGATAGGGACCGGATCTCCGGAGCAATCCTTGCTTGTAGGCGGTTTCCTGCGCACAGCGAGTACGCAGTACGTGCTGGATTTGTCGCTCCTGTTTGTCGCCCGTGATACCGGTCCAAAGCGTTTGGATACAGGCCTAAGATGCCCGTGCCTTATAGTCTCCAACAATTCTCAAAAAGAAAATGTGATTGCTCTAGCCGGGTAGTCCTGTTGGCTCGCTTGCTTGGGAGCAGGCATGCTCAGCTGTGGATCCGAAAAGAACGGGCGCCGGTGTGCTTCGACGGATCGTTGTCCTAGACGACGTTGGAGTTCATGAGGTAGTTCGTTGATTACCTTGTCGAAGCGGCAGAGACCTCTGGGTGATGGCCACCAGCGCGGCCTTGAAGCATTTTTAGCTTCTTCGAACTTCCCTCCAGCAGCATCAAAAAGTACCTTGGACGCAAACTCCTCGCTCATTGAGTACCGTGGTGCGACAACGGTCATCTAACAGGAATGCCAGTCCTGGGAGGGCTAAGGAACTATGAGGGGCAACGTTAGTTGCGAAGGCGTTTGGCTTGGATTCTTGGTTGAATGATTCCAAAGATCAGATAAAAAAATGTCCAGAGTACAGCTCCGGTTATCAAGAATATGCCAAATGTCGACAGGTAATCTAAGGGACCATTAAGAACGAACCATCCGCTCAAATACAGTGCGGGTAGGACTGTACAAAGCATGATTCCAAAATGGATCAAAGACTGGATTTGTAGTGTCCAGCGGTCCACTTGATAAACCACAGAAGCGCCACTTGTAGCAGCGATTATCACCCCCACCGCGAACGTACTCCGGGCGTTAATGGAGTCGCCTTGCACGGCCAGCATCACTGCGATGGCCCCCAAGATTAAGAGCGGAACACCTGCCAAGATTAGACCGAGACGTTGTGGCGACATGCCTAGATTCTATTGCTTATGGAACGAATAATGCGAAAAGTTGAGTAACTATTCAATGTCAGTACAGCCAAAGACAATTTTTCTACTTTTGCTGGTCAGCGAGTCAGCCAAGAAGGATCTACTGTACGGGGCACACCTGCCCCTAGAGGCATCTGCCTAGGAACAGGTGATACTGCGACACTCCTTCACGCTAGGAACGGTAGTAGTAGCTCGAAGTTTTGATCACTGATACCTGGCATGTGGGGTGAACGAATGGTTCAGAACCGAACTCAATACAACGATCCATTCTGGATCAGGGTGAGATTTTTTTTGGGGCAATTGACGTCAGCTTTTCCTCTACTTAGACAATGAACTGTTAAATCCCCGTATCGGG
>NZ_NRGT01000010.1:0-44145 GCF_002332285.1 Glutamicibacter sp. BW77
TCGCCGAGGCCGGTTCTTATGACTTGTCCTGCTGATTACTTACTTATCACAGAGCCTGAACTCAGTTTGGCATTGCCAGCCGAGAGGGCAATCGAGATCTTGTTGGGCGATTGCGGATCTGTCACCAACAGATTCGTAAGATTGCCCGCGTCCACGGTCTGCCGCACATCGTAGGATCCATCTGGCAGTTCTAGATCCATCGAACCTGCGCTGACTTCTGCGTTGATACTCTGCGGCACGGTACCGGTCAGGTTGCCGGCCATATGACCTGCAGAGATATCGAAGACTGCGTGTTGCACGTCTGCGAGTGATACTTCGGCTTTGCCCGCTCCGAGACGGATGTCCGCCGACTGCGCAGTACCTGACAAGTCCAGTTCACCGGCACCGACCTCGGCGACCAGATTCTTGTAAGCACCCACCGCCGTGAAGTCTCCGGCTGCTAAATTGAATTTGGCGTCGAGTTTGCCGTCATTCAAAGATTTCGGGAGGATTAATGTCGCTTCATTGTTATCTAATCCGCAATCGAAGATGCACCAGTCGTCCCAGGAATTAGGGGAGTCAATTACGAGTTTGTCGCCCTGACGCGAGAGCGTCCAATCCGAACCGTTCGCGCTATCAACTTCCAAGGTAGCTTCGGTGGCATCTGCATAAACCAGGTCAAGGCTTCCGGAGTTCGCCGAGATCTCTAAGCTGGTCACGCCTGCGGTATCAAGGGACTGGGTGCTCTGTTCACGATTCAACGAGGTGATGGCAGTTCGTGCGGTAGTGATCAGCAAGGTGAGCACTACCAATGCTCCCAAGATCATCAGGACGGTGTTCACGGGCTTGCCCTTGCCCCTGTTAGTTGGAGGCATCGGTGGCAGCGTGCTGGTGTCAGTGGTGGTCATGATCCTGTCCTGTCTGTGCGAGTGGTGCCCAGAGTTTCAATATGGGCTAGGGCTGCCAGCACACGCCGGTTACCCGTCCCATCGGCTTCTAAGCCGAGTTTCTGGAAGATTGAAGTGATGTATTTTTCAACGCTGGCTTCCGAGAGGAACAGCAGCGCGGCGATCGCTTGATTAGATTTTCCTTCGGCCAAGGCGCCCAAGACGGTGCGCTCCCGGTCGGTGAGGCGTTGCATACGGTCATCGTGATTGCGACGGGTCAACAGCTGTGCCACCACTTCCTGATCGAGGATCGTTCCGCCGGCTGCGATCTGTTCCAGCGAGGCAATGAACTCGCTGACATCGGCGACGCGGTCCTTGAGCAGATAACCAATGGCTCCGGATTGGGTTGAAATCAGTTCCGAAGCGTAACGTTCTTCCACATATTGGGAGAGCACCAGTACCGGCAGATCCGGATATTTCTTGCGTAGTTGCAATGCCGCGCGGATTCCCTCGTCCGTGTAGGTCGGTGGGAGCCGGACATCTAAGATGCAGATCTGCGGGAATTGCTCTTCGGATGCCGAGTTGAGGAAGTCCATCAGACCGCTGGCCTCCGGGAGGTCTATGACCACTTCGTGGCCAGAATGCACCAGCAGACGCACCAGACCCTCGCGTAGTAGTACCGAATCTTCACAAATTAGTACGCGCATGGCACGTTCACCTCCAGAGCAGTTGGACCACCCTGTGGGCTGTCTAAACTAATTGTCCCACCGGCCGCTACGACGCGATTGGTGATCCCATCAAGCCCGCCACCAGGGGTGATGCGTGCGCCGCCCACGCCGTTATCCTCGATGCGAGCCCACAAGCTGTGCTGTCCGTTGGTTTCACGCAATCGCACTGTCACTAGGCAACGCTGGGCCCGGGAATGCTTGGCGGCGTTGGTCAACGCCTCGGCAATGGAGAAGTACATGGCTGCTTCGGTCACCCGAGGGTAACGACCGTTCAGCTGGACATCGAGTTCCACCGGGATATGACTGCGGCCGGCCACCGCTGAGAGCGCAGCATCCAGTCCGCGGTCATCAAGTACCGAGGCATAGATTCCTCGGGTGAGCTGACGCAACTCGGTAATGGCGGACTTGGTCGAGGCATGTGCTTCGGCCACCAATTCCTTGGCTTGCTGTGGATTGTTATCGATCTGCTGGTGCGCCAACCCCAAGGTCATCGCCACCGATACCAGGCGTGGTTGGACCCCATCATGCAGGTCACGTTCGATCCGGGTGCGTTCAACTTCGGCCGCTCGTACGGCGCCTTCACGCTGTGCCGCGGTGGTGCGCACTCGCTCGGTGAGTTCCGTTTCTCTGGACAACGAACCAATAATTCCCATGGTGACAATCCGGTGCAGGAAAGCCAGTCCGACAACAACTGCGGCGCCAGCGACGGCAAGGAGCAAAAGCCAGGGAGCTTGGGAAGCTTTGGTAACGATAGAGAACGGTCCGGTAACGGTGTCCACTCCGGTCAGTGGAGCGAAAGCGACAATGAGGGAATGAACCGTCCACTGCAAGGCGCTGAGCATAAAACCGCCGGCGAGGCAGGAGAAAACGAAGCTTCCCATCGCGGCCCACATGCGTCCGTTGGCGACGTTGCGTCCCAGCGAACGGACGTATTCGCCAAACCCGTCTCGGCGACGAGCCCGCCAAATAAGCGGAGCTACCTCGATGTCGTAAAGTCCGCTGATGCGCAGGACCTCCAAGCGGGAAATTCCGAAGATGGCGTACAACAAACCGGCTAAGAAGATCAGGCCCAAGCCCAGCACCAGTGTCAGGCCGATGCCTAAGCCTAGCCACCCGAGCAACAGCGAAATGAGAACCAAGCCGAAGCTGCCTAGCAATGCCATATGCAGCAAGGTGGAGCCTAGCCTCAGTGGGGGACGGGGAGCGTTGCTCACCGGTAAAACCTTTGGTGTCGAAGTCATAACTCAACAGTATTCTGACCGGTCTGCTGAAAACACCGAGGGATCCGTAGAAGAAAGGTAGGGAAAACCCGAAGATTTTGCTGGGACTATCGCATAAGGTGAAGGAAGCGCAGGATAGTGCCATGGAATCTATCATTCAGAGGCCCGCTGGGGAGGACGTGAGGTGGGAAGTTTTGCCGATGACGCCGGAACGATTCGAAGACTTCTCGACGGTACTCAATCCCACGGGACGCGAAAAGCATTGCTGGTGTTTATCTCACCGTTTAGGCGTCAAGGATATCGAGAACTTAGGTGCAGGAAACCGCGTCGACGCGATGCGTTCTTTGAGTGCCGAACCCATCGCACCTGGTGTTGTGGCCTATAAAGACGGTGTGCCGGTCGGTTGGTGCAGCATTAGTCCCCGGAAGCAGATTCCCTTGCTGGAACGTTCAAAGCTCATTCGTGCGGTGGATGACGTACCGGTGTGGAGCATTATCTGTGTGGTGGTGCGAAGCGGTTATCGCCGCCAAGGAGTCACCACTTTTATGCTTGAAGGGGCGGTGAACTATGCGAAGGAACTAGGCGCACCGGCCGTCGAAGCCTACCCCGTGGATCCTGAGGGGCGCATGGATCTGACCATGGCTTTTGTCGGCACCCGCAAGATGTTTGAGTCGGTGGGCTTCGAGGTCATTGGTGTCACTGATGCGGTGGCCAGCAGAATGCCGCGACTAGTAATGCGCAAGACTTTCTAGGACGGCACGTCTGCGCTGCAGGGACGTTCTCGCAGAACCCGAAAGCCTCGGCTGCTCTCAGCGTCGATTGCTTCAAAGAATGCCGGGTCTAATGCGATGGCCTTTTCCTAAGGTTCCGGCTACTGCGTCGCCAGCGATCCGTAGAATTTTGTGGTGGCGAGCTGCCCACACGACCGCACAGTTCGCGCGGTCCTGTCCTTGGGCACTAATATTACGATCACTGGTAAGACCGGAGAACCTAGTAGAAATATCAACATAAATAGTGTTGTGTGGGTCATATCACTGGCATACCTGATGACCCGATGGAGATCTCATGAGCGCGAAAAAGAACTACGTCCGCCTGGCCGCGGTAGTTATGGCTGGCTCGCTAGCCCTCACCGCCTGTTCGGCTGGTTCCGGAGGTGGAAGCGCTGACGGAACTGAAGCCAAAACCGGAGTGACTCTCGCGCTGACCGGAGAACCGGTCAACCTTGATTTCACCACCACAGCGGGCGCAGCTATTCCCCAAGCGCTGATGTCCAACGTTTATGAGGGCCTCGTAGAGATTGACCAAGATGGCGAAATCCAGCCACTGCTGGCCGAATCGTGGGAACTAAGCAACGGCAACAAGACCTACACCTTTAAACTCCGCGAGGGAGCAACCTTTTCCAACGGTGAAGCCTTCACCGCGGATGACGTGAAGTTCAGTATTGAACGCGTGAAATCCGACGCCTGGGTTTCCAGCCTGAAAAAGAAGATGGACATCGTCGATTCCGTCAAGGTCAACAGTGATACCGAAGTAGCCATCACGCTGAAGAAGCCGAGTAACGCTTGGCTCTTTGACATGGGAACTTTGGTTGGCGCGATATTTGATCCCAGCGGTGTGGAAGACCTCGCTAATAAGGCCATCGGCACCGGTCCCTACGCCATCGACGCGTGGAACCGCGGTCAATCCATAGATTTTGTCACCCGTGATGACTACTGGGGTGAAAAGCCAGCGGTCGAAACCGCAACACTGCGCTACTTTGCGGACGCGGTGGCCACCACCAACGCCCTGCAGTCCGGGGATGTGGATGTCGTGTACAATATGCAGTCACCGGAGTTACTCTCCAGCTTTGAATCGGATCCTAAATACCAGGTGCTTGATGGAACCTCCAACGGTGAAATCATCTTGTCAATGAACAACAAAAAAGCGCCGTTTGATGACAAACGCGTACGCCAGGCAGTGATGTACGCGATTGATCGCCAAGCGGTGATCGACACCGCATGGAATGGCTACGGTACAAAGGTTGGCGGACCGGTACCGACCACGGACCCATACTACGAAGACCTCAACGACGTGTACCCGCATGATCCTGTCAAGGCGAAAGCATTGCTCAAGGATGCCGGAGTGGAAAACCTGAACATCACCTTCACCGTTCCCACCCGTCCATATGCCACCGCAGTGTCGGAAATCGTGGTTTCACAGCTCGCAGACGTGGGCATCAACGCAAAAATCGAATCCGCCGAATTCCCAGCTGTCTGGCTCGATGAGGTCTTCACTAAGAAGGACTACCAAATGTCGGTGGTGCTCGCCGTGGAAAGCCGCGACGTCTTGGCCATGTTCAACAACCCGGACTACTACCTGGGTTATGACAATTCAAAGATCAAGGACATCGCCGCCCAAGCCGACGCAGCAGATGAGGCCGGTTACGTCTCGGGGATGAAGGAAGTCGTGCGTACCATCGTGGATGACGCAGCCGCCGATACGCTGTTCATCTTCCCCAACATTGTGGTTGCCGACGCGAATGTCACCGGCATCCCGGCGAACTCAGTCACCGAAGCATTGGATCTGACAAACCTCGGTTGGAAGTAGTCCACTAGCAGACCGACCGGAAGAGACTCTTTTGGGTATCCGTTTACTGATCAACCTCGTGAGATTTGTTGTCACCTACGTGATTGCTACGGTGGCGGTGTTCTTATTCATGCGCGCTATTCCGGGAGACCCGGCACAAATTGCGTTGGGTGTGAACGCCACCCCGGAGCTACTGGCAAAAACACGAGCCGAATTCGGTACGGACCGTCCACTAATTGTGCAGTACTTCGACTGGGCTCTGGGTTTACCTTTCGGCGATTTTGGAACCTCCTATGTCACCAGGCAGGACATCAGCCCACTGATTATCGACAGGGTTCAGGTCAGCCTGATCCTTGTCATCCTGGCCATGATTGTTGCCCTGGCGATTGCCATTCCCTTTGGCACCTACGCGGCGGTGAAGCACCGTAATCCCAGCGGAATTATCGTCAGCGGGATCAGCCAGTTAGGGGTAGCCATCCCAAACTTCTTGGCCGGGATCTTGCTGGTGGTGGTTTTTGCCGTGGGGTTAGGCTGGCTGCCAGCCAACGGGTGGACGCCGCCGGGGAAAGACTTCTCAGATTTTGCTTCCCGCGTGGTGCTGCCGGTACTAGCTCTGGCGTCGGTGCAAGGGGCCATTTTGACCCGCTATGTTCGCTCGGCGGTGATGGAAGTGATGAGCGAAGATTACCTGCGTACCGCCAGGTCTAAGGGACTTGGCAAAATGGAGTCCTTGATTAAACACGGTTTACGTAATGCCTCGATCCCGGTGCTGACGGTGACCAGCGTGCAATTAGCTGCGCTAATCATTGGTGCAGTGGTCATTGAACGGGTCTTCGTGATTCCCGGGCTGGGATCCATGTTGTTGGACGCGGTAGGCAACCGTGATCTGCTGACCGTGCAGTCCGTGGTGATGGTTTTGGTCGCGATCACCTTGATCATCAACCTGGTGGTGGACGTGCTCTACACCGTACTGGATCCACGAATTCGAAAGGGTGCGTAATGGCCGAGGAACACGTTCTAGCGACAAAAACTCGCCGTAAATTCTCACCCACCCTCATCGTTGGTGCGATCCTGGTGGCGATAGTGGTCATTGCCGCTTTGGTCTCCTTTATCTGGACTCCGTATAACCCGGTGCAAGCATTTCCCGCCGACCGGCTGCAAGGTTCAAGCGCAGCTCACTTGATGGGTACCGACCGCTACGGGCGCGACGTCTTCTCCGGAATTCTATACGGCGCTCGCATCACCTTGATGGTGGGGTTGGTGGCGGTGGGTATTGCCCTGCTGATCGGCACTCCGCTAGGAATCTTGGCAGGAATGCGTCGGGGCATCACCGAAGAAGTCACTATGCGCGGTGCCGATATTCTGCTAGCTTTTCCCGCCCTGCTGGTGGCCATCATGTTTGGTGCGGTCTTTGGAGCGAGCACGCTGACTGCGATGCTCGCTATCGGTATTGGTTCCATCCCCGGTTTTGCCCGAGTGGCACGCAGCGGAACCTTGCAGGTGATGAGCACCGAATACATTATGGCGGCCAGAGCCTCCAGCCAGAGTTCTTGGCGTATTGCTCGACGCCATGTGATGCCAAATATTATCGGCATGGTGGTGGTCCAATGTTCGGTGTCCTTCGCCATCGCGGTACTGGCAGAAGCGGCGCTGTCGTTCCTTGGGTTGGGCACCCCTCCGCCGGTACCTTCGTGGGGGCGCATGCTTCAAGAATCCCAGCAGTTCCTTGGCACCTTCCCGATGCTTGCCGTCTGGCCGGGATCCGCCATCGCGATTGCGGTGCTTGGCTTTACGCTGCTCGGTGACGGACTGCGCGACCGGTTTGACCCGAAACTGAACGGAGAACGCTGAGCGTGGACATACAGCAGAAGGCCGCTGGTCTTATTGAGGTCAAAAATCTCACCGTCAGCACCACTACCCGAACCTTGGTCAGCAACTTTAACCTGAGTATGCAACCCGGAGACCGGGTGGGACTAATCGGCGAATCCGGGTCGGGTAAGTCGATGACTGCTTCGGCGCTCATGGGATTATTGCCTGAGGGTGTCAGTGCCCAAGGCTCCATCAGTTTCGCAGGACATGAAGGCAACCTCGTTGATGCCAGCGACAGGCAGTGGCAAAAGATCCGTGGCAAAGAGATGACCATGGTCTTCCAAGAACCGCTGACGGCGCTGAACCCGCTGATGAAGGTGGGCCCGCAGGTTGCTGAAATCATGACCAGCCACAAAACAGTTGCCTCCCGTTCCGCAGCGCGCGAGCGTGCCGTTCAAATGCTTGAATCGGTGAAACTTCCGGACCCGCAACGCGCCGCACGCGCCTACCCGCATCAGCTCTCCGGTGGGCAACGCCAACGCGCCATGCTGGCCATGGCGTTGGCGAACAACCCAGGGCTGTTGCTCTGCGACGAGCCGACCACCGCGCTGGATGTCACCGTGCAACGCCAAGTCCTTGACCTGATCTTAGAGTCGGTGACCGAAAGGGGAACCGGGCTGCTCTTTATCACCCATGATCTTTCGGTGGTTGCCAACGTCTGTGACCGGGTCCTGGTGATGAATAACGGGCAGGTGGTGGAGGAGGGCAGTACCGAACAGGTCTTCACCAACCCGCAGCATCCTTATACTCGGGGACTTCTCGCCGCCTCAGATCTGAACGCCACCGATGAGCAGGGCCGGCTATTCACCGTGGCCTCGGCTGCCGCCTACGTTCCGCCGAACGTCAGCGAAGATCTGCCGGTAGTTCCCGAAGAACCCGTAGTAGTGCTCGAAGAGCGCACCGAAACCGAAGCTGCGCCCACAAACTCCAGCGAGGCTGAACCGGTGATCAGCGTCAAAGATTTGCACCGCAGCTACCCGGTAGCCCGCTCCACACTCTTTGGAAAACCCTCCGAGGTCCACGCGCTTCGTGGCGTATCTTTTGATGTGGCAGCCGGACAACGCTTTGGTGTGGTGGGTGAATCAGGATCCGGCAAGTCGACGCTGCTGCGCATCTTGGCAGGTCTAGACCAGCCAACGTCGGGCAGCGTGAAAGTTGCCGGAAATCAGATTAACGGGGCGAAAGAACGCGACCTGGTGCAACTGCGTCAACAGTTGCAAATCGTCTTCCAAGACCCCATGGGATCTCTAGACCCGCGCATGCGGGTCCGTGACATCATCACTGAACCGCTGCTTGCGCCGGGACAAAAGGTGGATAGTGCACGGCAACGCAAACTGGTGGCCCAGATGTTGGGAGTCGTCGGGTTGCCACAGGACGCGGCCGAACGTTTTCCGCACCAGTTCTCCGGCGGTCAACGCCAACGCATCTCGATTGCCCGTGCGTTGATTCGTGAACCCCGGGTGTTGGTGGCCGATGAACCGGTGAGTGCCTTAGATGTTTCGGTGCGTGCCCAGGTGCTCAATCTGCTCTCGGATCTGGTGGATGACTACCAATTGACCCTAGTATTTGTCTCCCACGACCTGGGGGTGGTGCGACATCTGTGCGACAACGTGGTGGTGATGACCAACGGACAAATCGTGGAAAGCGGGAGTACCGAGCAAATTTACGAGAATCCGCAACATGACTACACCCGCACCCTGGTTAACTCCTCGATGTCGCTACGCAACGAATTATCCCTGCGCTAGCACTTCTCGCTTATCGTGAAAGGTCCCCATGTCTCAGCTCTCCGACCACAGCACCGCCCTGCACCAACTGAGCGCCCGAGAGCTGGGCACCGCGTACGCTGCCAACGAACTGTCCCCGGTTGAGGTTGCCGGTGCGGTGATCCAACGCATCCAAGAGCGCGAACCGGTGCTGAACGCGATGTACCGCTTTGACCCGGAAGATATTCTCGACCAAGCACGGCACAGCGAGAAACGCTGGGCCAACGGGACCGCACGAGGGGTGCTCGATGGGGTTCCGGCCACGGTGAAGGAAAACGTGGCCCGTGCAGGAATCCCGATGCCCTCGGGCACCGCACTGTCTAACCCCAAGGTGCCTACGCGTAATGCGCCAATCACCGACCGGATTTTAGAAGCCGGCGCCATCATCTTGGGTTCCACCACGATGCCCGACTGGGGCATGCTGTCCTCCGGCGTTTCGAGTCTGCACGGGATTTCACGCAGTGCCTGGAATCCGGCGTGGACCACCGGGGGATCAAGTGCCGGGGCAGGATCCGCCGCTGCTGCGGGCTACGGTCCGCTTCATGTAGGAACAGATATTGGCGGTTCTATCCGACTGCCCGGTGGCTGGCAGGGCCTTGCCACGCTTAAACCCAGTGCTGGGTTGATCCCGTTGGATGTCCCGTATCTAGGTCGGGCCGCCGGACCCTTGGGGCGCTGCGTGGATGACATCGCGTTATTCATGTCGATCCTTGGCCAACCAGACGTGCGCGACTACACCGCGAGGCCTTACCCGGCACAAGACTGGGCTGGCAGCCTCTCGGGTGTCGCAGGGCTCAACGTGGCGCTACATACCGAGGCTAATGCCGGATCTGCGGTTCAGCCGGAAGTATTGGCCGCGGTGCAGGAGGTCGCTTCACTCTTTGCCCAGGCAGGGGCAACCGTACAAACCCTGGACCCGTTTATCACTCAAGATATGCTCGACCGCTTAGACAGGTTTTGGCGCACCCGTTCGTGGGCGGACTACCGCGAACTGTCGACAGAAAACCAGACAAAGGTGTTGGACTACATTGTTGCCTGGTGCACCGTGGGTTCTAGCTTTGATGGGGCAGATACCATCAGGAACTTTGGCGCCATTGACCAAATGCAGCAGGCGACTATCGCGGCGACTTCCGGTTTTGATCTGGTGATCTCCCCGGTCTCCCCCATGGCGGCTTTCCCCGCTGAACAGCCGATGCCGGTGGTAGACCCACTGGCAACCATGAGCCACATTGCTTTCACCGTGCCCTACAACATGTCCGGTCAGCCGGCGGCCACGGTGAACTGCGGGTTCACCAGTGAGGGTAAACCGATCGGTGTGCAGCTTTCCGGCCCGGTGGGCGCCGATGCGGCGGTTCTGCATGCGGCACGCTGGTATGAAACTCACCGTCCGGCCAGCGCCAACCCGTTATGGGACACACTGGACTAAACGCTCTCCGGGCTGCCAAAGGAGGCGAGTGCCGCCAGTGCTTCGCGCTGTTCGGCCGGCACCAGATGACCGTAGTACTCAAAGAGGCTGCTGCGCGCCAGATGCTCGGCAAGATGCGCGTCCTGAGTTTGAATCGCGGCGAACACCTTCTGATGGTGCTCGATAGTGCGTGCCAACAGCGCCTCATCGTCACTGCTTTCTTCGATGCTTTTCGCGATGAGCTGCTCGATAGATTGCCGGACCGCCGCGGCAGTGATCTGCAGCAGCGTGTGCCCACTGGCCTTCGCCACCACCGCATGAAAATCAAAGTCAGCCTCGCTGAACGCTGCCTGGCCTTGAGCCCGTGCCGCACGCATGAGTGCTATCGCCTGTTCGAGCTGTTCTAGGTCTGCATCGCTGCGTCGAATGGCCGCCAAAGAGTTCGCCGAGGATTCCAAGGTCATCCGGTAAATTAACAGATCCACCAGGCTGGAAGCCGAGCTGTGAGTTAATCGGGTGATCATCTTGCCCAGCGGGGCCGGACTCGGACTGAGCACTAGGGCACCGCGGGGATCTCCCGGGCGCGAGGCAATGAGACCGTTGGATTCAAGCACCCGCATGGCCTCACGTACGCTCGAGCGGCCCACCTGGAATTGGGTCACCAGTTCGCGCTCGCCGGGCAACCGATCACCAATCCTCAGCTCACCGGAAAGCACCCGAGTTTCAACGTGGCTCACGATCGCTTCAAAGGCCCGTGGTTTGGCCGGGTTTCGTGCTGGCTGCGACATTGTGAGCGCCTATTCTGGTGGGTTGTAGCGGCCGTCGATGGCGGTCCACCCACCATCAACGGTCAGCACCGAACCGGTCACAAAGCTGGAGGCCTGCGAGGCCAGGTACACGATGGCACCGGCCATCTCCTCGGGTTTCGCCCAGCGACCCAACGCGCTCTTGGACGCATACGCGTTGTACCACTCTTTGTCTGCACTGATTTGAGCGGTCAACGGGGTTTCCACCACACCCGGGGCAACCACATTCACCCGCACACCTTGGGGCCCAAACTCGGCCGCGGCGGTCCGCGCCAGCTGCACCAACGCCGCCTTGGTCGCCGCATAAACGCTCTGCCCAGGTTCCACCACGGACGCGCGAATGGAGGCGATCCCGATGATTGACCCACCACCATTTTCTGCCAGCCGCGGGGCAAAAGCCTGAATGAGTGCGAAGGAAGCACGCAGGTTCAGGTTCACCACCTGATCAAATTCGTCCATCGTGTAATCCGCGATCCGCTTACGCACATTCATCGCCGCGGTAAACACCAACGCGGTGATGTCCTTAAACTCTGCGGCGGTGGCTTGCACCGCCTCATAATCAAGCACGTCTAATTCGAGCACGGTCGGTGCTGTTCCCAGCAGCTGGGCGGTCTCTTGGGCCGCGAACACATTGCGGTCCGCGCAGATCACCTGGGCGCCATGTGCTCCCAAGGCAAGTGCCGCCTCGCGCCCGATCCCGCTGCCCGCGCCGATCACCAACACGCGCCGGCCGGAAAATTCAAAAAGCTGGGTGTAATCCATCGGTGCTTACCTACCTTCAAAATGTTATGCCTAGGGCCGGATGATGGCCATGCGGGTGACGGTGAACTCTTCCATCGCAAAACGTGGCCCTTCACGGCCAATCCCGGAATCCTTGACCCCACCGTAGGGCATGATGTCGGAACGGAACCCGGGAATCTCATTGACCACCACCCCACCGACTTCGAGCTCTTCGATGGCGCGGAACGCGGTCTTCAGGTTGCTACTGTAAATCGCCGCCTGCAGGCCATACCGCGAGGCATTGACCAGCTCAAAGGCGCTGTCCAGATCCTCAAATTGATGCAAACAGATCACCGGTCCAAAGATCTCCTCGCTCCACAGTTTCGCCTCGGTAGGCACCTGGCTCATCACCGTGGGCAGGATACTGCCGCCGTCGATCTTGCCGCCAGCAAGGACCTGTGCCCCAGCAGCTACCGCATGGTCGATCCACTGCATAATGCGTTTACTGGAGGCCTCATTGATCAGCGGAGCCACCCGGGTCTTGGCACTGCGCGGGTCACCAACGACCACTTCGCCCAGCCGAGCCAGCAGTTGGCGCTGGAACTTTTCGGCGATCGTGGCATCTAACAACACCCGCTGCACCGAAATGCACGCTTGCCCGTTGGCGTAAAACCCGCCACGAATTACCGCGTCCACCGCCTCTTCGATGCGCGCATCGGCGGCCACGATGAACCCGGTATTTGAACCGAGCTCAAGTACCGCCTTGCGTGGGGCGGCATTCTTGGCGATCTGGTGGCCGACGGCCGCGGAACCGGTGAAGGAAACTACCGCGGCCCGTGGGTCTGCCACCAGTTTTTCGCCCACCTCGATCCCGCCGGTCACCAGCTGTACCGCGCACGCGCTGACCTGGTGTTCGGTGAGTGCTTGGCGAATCAGGTGTACAATCCACAGGCTCGTCAATGGAGTGTTCGGTGCCGGTTTTAAGATGATCGGGCAACCGGCGGCGAGGGCCGGCGCCAACTTATGGCTTGCTAAGAGCAGGGGATAATTAAATCCGGCGATGCCGACGATAATTCCGGCGGGCTCGCGCGTCCAGTAACCGATCATGCCCTCACCGGAGGGTTGCAGATCCAGCGGGACGGTTTCCCCATGCATGTGCGCGACTTCTTCGGTGGCGGCCGCCCAGGTGGTGAGGCTGCGGGCCACCTCTACCCGGCAATCGATCAACGGTTTACCGGTTTCCAGCACCAACAGGTTTTCTAGCTCTTCTGCCACGGCGGCAATTTTCTGCTGGACCGCCAACAGGATTGAGCGTCGGGTGCCTGCGCTGAGTTTTGCCATCTCGTGGCGCACGGCCGCAGCTGCGTCCAAGGCTTGGCTCGCGTGGGCTACCGTACCTACCGGGGCCTGGGCGATCACCGAGGAATCAAAGGGAAAAATAATCGGATCACTGTGCTCGCAGGGCACCCACTGCTCACCAATGGGCAGACCGTCCGGGTAAGTTTTTACGTGAACTGGCACCGTTCCTGCTTTCGAGTTGTCGTCAGCGAGATAACTACTGGTCTGACCAGTAACTGTCCACAGCTAATCAGTGATGCAGCGCACAGTCAAGAGATTTTCTCCCTTTGGGATGCTTGAGCCGCTCAAAACTGTCACCTAGCGGTGTCCGTGCGTTTGCCTGAGCGCAACTCACCAGCCACCAGCAACGCGTAGCGTAACCAGTCATGAGTCGGCTTTTTGTGGCAATCGGAGATTCCTTCACCGAGGGTGTGGGGGATTGGGAGCCACGGTTACCCAACGGGGTGCGCGGCTGGGCGGACCGAGTGGCCAAGCAACTTTCAAAGGAAGACCCGCAATGGCGTTACGCCAATCTGGGTATTCGAAGTCGACGGTTGGACCGGATTATCGAAGAACAAATCGAACCGGCGTTGGCGATGAACCCGGATGTGATCAGCTTCTACGCCGGCGGCAACGATATTCTCGAATTCCGTAAAGACCTGGACAAGGTGCTGGCCGACTACCGCGCAGCGGTGGACAGGCTCGCCGCCTCGGGGGCACAAATCTTGCTGTTCACCGGTTTTGATATTCCCGTGCATCCGATGCTCGCACCCTTCAAACGGCGCAACTGGAAGTTTAATGACTGTGTGCGCGAACTTGCCGCGCAGTATGGCGACACCGTGACGCTGGTGGACTACTGGCAGTGGGATGTTTACGCGGATCGGCGCATGTGGGATGTCGACAAGCTGCACATGAACCGTGCGGGACATCGTTATATGGCCATTCGGATTCTGGAACTCTTAGGCGCAAACCATCAGCTGGTCTTTGAACCCTTCGCCGACGCCCGGCGAATAGGTTTCATTCAAGCCACCCGCCGAGACGTGGAATGGCTACGCCAATGGGTGCTTCCGATGTTTGGTCGCCGGCTCCGCGGGGTCACCCTGGGAGATGAGTTGGCGCCGAGGTGGCCGCAGCCCATTTATCCTGCTCAGGGCATGAAAAAACTGCACCGCAAACGAAGCCGACATAAAATTGCGAACCTCACCGCGCCGCCGGCACCCTGAGGCCAGCGGCGGAGGAGAGGAAAGCTGGGCTAAGCTGTGGGATTTTCCATCGCTTCGGGGCTCATCCACGCGATTTCCCAGACGTGCCCGTCGGGGTCTTTGACGGCCACCTGATACATGCCGGGAAATGGTTCGTCGGCCGGCCGGTAGATGCTGCCGCCACCAGCAACTGCGCGTGCGGCAAAATCATCGACCCCGTCCCGAGTCTCCGCGGACAGTGCATTTAGGGCCTCCCTGTGCTTTGAACCCAGCGCGGGAACATCTCCATCAACAAGGAAACTGGCAAAGAACTCTTCGCGGAGCACCATGATCAAGATGTTTTCGGCAACGATCCAAGAGGTTGCATTCTCGTCCGAGAAGGTGATGTTCTTCTCGTAACCCATAGAGGAGTAGAAGGCGTCGGACTTGGCCAGATCAGCGGTCGGTAGGTTTACAAAGATCATCTTGCTCATGCTCATACCTCGGTAACTGGTGGGGCAGGGCGCGAACTGCGCCCGCGACAAACTCTGCCCCAACACGGTCCCGTCGACAAGAGGTTTTCACACCAAAATATTGGCGGTTACGCTGGACCTGAAAACGCGAATGCCCCAGCCCTCACAACGAGGACTGGGGCACCACACCGTCAACTCAACGTTGGCTGAGGGGATCGGTCCGAAAACTAGATCAGCGCCTTGGTGATTTCCAGCGGGATACGGTCGCGAGTGTAGGTGATGTGGTCATAACCGTGCGGTTGCGGCTTGCCGTCTTCGCCGATGTTGACGAATACGATCTTCTCGATGGTCAGGATCGATTCCTGGGTGAAGATGTTGCGAACTTCGGCGCGCAGGGTGACCGAGGTGCGACCAAAGTCGATGGCGGTCAGGCCCATTTCAATCAGGTCGCCTTCCTTAGCGGAGGCGATGAAGTTGATTTCAGACATGAACTTGGTGACCACATGCTTGTTGCCAAGCTGGATGATCGAGTAGATGGCCGCCTCTTCGTCGATCCAACGCAGCAGGCTTCCGCCGAACAGCGTGCCGTTCGCGTTGAGATCTTCGGGGCGAACCCATTTGCGTGTGTGAAAAGTGATTCCGTTAGCCATATCTAAAATGCTAGGTCAGATCGGCTCTGGGCGCTGTAAGGCTCTGCACAATGTCAGCGAAAACACAATTAGTTTGGGTCATAAATGATCGCTGAGAGACGCTCTTACTGTGTAATGATGCACTACTTGATGCCAAGTAGGAGCGCTATTGGTAGTCTCAACGTAGAGCAGAGAAAAACGTAAAAACATAAGTAGAAAGTGGGTGAACATGAACTATCCTTCGGACGGGAACGAAACCATCCCTACCGATTTCGATGATGTTGTCCAGCAGGTATCCACCGGTTCGCTGGCACACCAGAAAATTGACGAGCTTCTACACGAGGCACATGAGCGTTATTCGGATGTGGATGACGGATTGTTGGCCCACTACATCCCTATCCTTGGTCACGCCGACCCCGATCTATTCGCCATCGCCATGTCCCACGTGGGTGGCTCGGTGCACGAGGTCGGAGACTGCCAGCACGAATTTTCTATTCAGTCGATCGCCAAAATGTTCGTTTACGCGCTCGTGGTTCAAGAACACGGCCGAGAAGTTGTCCGTGAACGCATCGGCGTGAACAACACCGGCATGCCCTTTAACTCTGTGATGGCAGTCGAGCTGAATAACGGCCACCCGATGAACCCGATGGTCAATGCCGGTGCGATCGCCACCACCGAGATGATCCCGGGCCGCACCTCGGCCAAAAAATGGGAAAATGTCCGCGCCGGCCTCTCTGCCTTCGCCGGACGCCAACTGACGCTGGACGATGACGTGTATGCCTCTGAATCCGAATCTAATGAACGAAATAAAGCCGTAGGTCGACTACTCAAAAGCTACCGTCGCATCGAAGGTGACCCACTGGCCGCAGTGGATGTCTACACCCGGCAATGCTCATTGAACGTCACCGCTTATGATCTCGCGGTCATGGGCGCAACCCTCGCCGATGGTGGGGTCAATCCGGTCACCGGTCAGCGTGTAGTGGATGCGGACGTTTGCCGTGACACCCTTGCCGCCGTGGCCACCAGTGGTCTCTACGAACACTCGGGGGATTGGCTGTTCGAGATCGGGATCCCAGCTAAGTCAGGTGTCTCCGGTGGCATCGTCGCCATAGCACCGGGTAAGGGCGCTATTGGCGCGTTCTCGCCACCCCTGGATATAGCAGGCAACTCGGTGAAAGCGCAGTTGGCGATCGGGCATTTGTCGCGCGCCATGGGCCTGAACCTATTTGCTTCGGCTCCGGAGAAGAGCCTGCTGGCTAAAGCAGGCAGGGGCTAACACTCTCTGCGGCGGGCCCCTCAACGGGGATTATTCATACTAGCGACTTGGTCGTGCTCACATGAGCACGGCCTTTTTCCAAGATGACTAACCGTCTATTTTCCTGACCCAACCAGACAAATTTTTCTGACCACTTGCTTCGGCGTGGTATCAGTCCAATCGATCTTTTCTTCGAGTATCTCTGAAATAGCAGGTCACAGCGGACAATAACCTCGATTTATTTGGTTTACACATAGCCGGTCGGCGTTTAAGAATCTCGGAAGACTGAGATACTTCATATTTATCTATCCGCGTGTTGAAAATATTACCCTTTCCGGTTTACTGGTAGGGAGACCTGCAGTGGGCTCGGCAAAGGTGAGGACAAAAATGAAGAAAACAACGAAGGCGACCATTGCGGCAGTCGCGGCCGGTGCATTGCTACTTGGCGGGGCAGGAACCGTGGCACGGTGGCAGGCTACCGAAAACGTAGACGCGGGAACTGTGGCAACTGGTCACCTGACGCTCGATGCGACGACAACGCCAGGGGTTTGGACTGATATTTCAGCCGGTGAGCCAGGCGTCCCTTTTGACCCTGCAAACGATGAGATTGTTCCTGGTGACACCTTGTCTTTCGACCAGGTCGTTGCGATCAGCGCCGAAGGCAAGAATATCAAGGGCGAACTAAGCGTGGGCGCGGCAGGCGCAGTGCCGGCAGAGCTGGCTGATGACGTGACGATTGTGCTCGACGTCGATGAAGCAGCCGCAGGGCTCACCGAAGTTGGTGACGTGCTCAGCTTCGAAGGCGAGGGTACTTACAATTTGCCGGTGAAAATCACAGTTGCTTTCGCTGAAGGCACCGAGGCAAGCACCCCCGACACCACCATGGATGTGCCTGTTGATCTGACCGCGCTGTCTCTGACTCTGAACCAGGTGCGCTAAACGAGGTAGGTCTCGAAGGTTCCTTCATGCCTAAGCAACTGAAAGCTGCAATTCTAGCAGCCGTGCTTTTGGTGCTGTTTCTCAGCGCCCAAGGCACGGTTGCTAGTTGGCGCGCTGAAGGAACCGTCGATCCAACGCCGATTACCACCGGTCGAATGGATCTACTGGCCGGCGATGGCACGGTCGTCTCGAAGGCGTACGACTTCAAGGAAATGAACTCGAACAATCTTGTTCCTGGCAGTTTCGCTCAGGCACCATTAACGCTGAGCGTTGCCGGAGATGTCGCATTGGATTACGACTTGTCCGGGGTCTCTAGCCTGCCCGATGCTCCTACTACAGCTGATAAAGCTCTTTCTTCAGCGGCAGTACTGAGCATTTATGCGGGGATGAGTACGACAAACTGTGCCAGCCAGCAGAGTCTAAGCGGTGAAATGCTGTATCAAGGCCCGGCCACTCAAACCGCGAAATTTAACGCCCTGCGGTCATTGGATATTGCGGAGAGTGAGCTTCGCTCCGAGGCGCTGTGCATACGGCTGGCAGTGCCAGGAGACGCCCCGCAAACCGCATCGGGCGGACGTATCAAACTTGTTTTGAACTTCGTGGGGCAACAGAAATGAACGTCTTAACGCGCGCGGAGCGTCGCGCCGCAGAGAACAAGACCGGTACTCTGTGGTGGCTCGGTCAAATTGCCTCGTGGCTTGCTTTTTTTTGGTGCTCGCCCTCATAGCAGTCATGATCGTTGTTCCCCGGCTCACCGGTAGCACGGCGTATACGGTGCTGACCGGCTCGATGCGACCGAGCCTCCCGCCTGGAACCCTTATCGTGGTGAAGTCGCTTGAACCCGAAGACATCCGAATTGGCGACGTGATGACCTACCAATTGGAATCGGGAGAGTCTGAGGTGGTCACGCACAGGGTGGTTGGCATTGGCGCTACTACCGACGGCGAACAACGTTTCACGCTTCGTGGTGATGCTAACAACACCGATGATGAGCCCGTCATTGCGCAACAAATCCGTGGCAGTCTCTGGTACTCGGTACCGTATTTGGGCTACGTGAATTCGGCGCTTTCGGGCGAACAACGCATCTGGCTGACGAGGGTGGCGGTGGGCGGACTGCTGGCTTATGCGCTGGTTATGTTGCTCGGAGCATGGCGCGACAAAAAAGCGAAAGAAGGGCCATGAAACTACGTATCTGGCTCTCACTATCAACGATCCTATTCATGACTTTCGCGGTGCTTCCGGGCATGGGTCATGCCGCGGCACCACAGAATAGCGGTGACTCGTTAAGCTACAGCAGCGATGGACGCAACTATTCGCTCAAGCCGCCAGTTCTTTTTGCTGACATCGCAGTCTTAGTTCCGGGCGACGTGTTTAACCAGAGTTTTTGGGTGAAAAACAACCGCGCCCACCCTGTCAGTATTCTTGTGGAACCACGAGAGACCGTTGCCAATTCAGCCGTGAAAATCGGGCCTGTACACACAAAGAAAACAAAGCTGAATGCCGGAGAAGCAATCCAAATAGAAGTGCAACTCTGGCTACCGATTGAAGCGTCCAAACATACTCAAGACTTAGTGGAGCTAGATCTAGGGGTGGTTGTAAACGCTAGTGAAATCCTCAGACCGGAGGAGGCCGATCCACCGAAATCACCAGACTCTCCTCCGAGTGAGCAACCAGAGGAGCACGAACCAGATGGCTTGGGAGACACCGGGTTCAACGCGTACATCGTTCCTTTGGCCCTGGGAATGGCGCTGGCCGGAGGCCTACTTTATTTGACTTCCAAACGACGAGCTCAGCGAACAAACAACACCGAAGGAGAGCTTCCATGATCAGAAGGGCAATGCAGGTTAAAGCACTCTTGGCCATGGGAATACTAGTGGGTTTTGGTTCTGTTTCCACTCTTGCTGCGTGGACCGGCAGCGCGACAGCCACCGCTAATCTCGGGACTGCCACGGTCTCGCTTGCAACCGGAAAGAGCGCGGCGGAAGCAACGACCTCCGAATATGTGGTGCCCGTAAGCGCTACGAATTGGTATCCCGGTTCAAGCCATGCAGCCATGGTTGCGGTAAAGAACACGAGCACGATTTCAGTTCCCTACAAAATAGAAGGTGAAGTGGTCGAAACTGGTTCCGGCGCATTGGGTAATGCACTGAAAGTTGTAGTTAAGACCGGATCCTCAGTAGTCGGGACTGCGCCAAATGCAACTTGTTCCGGAAGCGCAGCTATTTTCACCAAGGTTGCAGGATCGGCTTTTCCTGCAGGAGTTCAGCGGGCAAATCTAAGCCCGGGCGCTGCAGAGACAATATGTGTGGAATATTCCTTACCCCTGACCGCCGCGAATTCTTTGCAGGGAAACACGACAAGCGTGAAACTGAAATTCACAGCCACGGTGGGTAACTGAGATGCGAAAACAAAAAGGGAGCAGCGAGAGCGCTGGACAGCTACGCGCTTGGCAACGATGGGCCCTCAATATTGGCGCGGTACTCGGGACGCTGTGCTTGCTGATGGCCTTTTGCATGTTTGCCTTTGGGCTAAAACCGTTGATTTTTGCTTCGGGATCCATGGGACCAGAAATTCCCACGGGATCTCTTGGCCTTGCCGTGCCTGCGGCGATGTCGGAAATAGTACCCGGTGAAATTGTTTCAGTACTTAACTCCGAAGGAACGCGAGTAACCCATCGAGTCGTGGAGAACGGGCCATCGGGGTTGATCCTCAAAGGTGATGCGAATCCTGTGGAGGATCTGCAACCGTACGTGGTAGAGACAGCTGATCAGTTGCTATTCTCCGTGCCTCTTCTCGGCTATGTAATTAGCTGGTTTAACCAGCCGTGGGCATTTTTCGTCGGCGGATTGCTCTGCGCATATTTGCTGTATCTCGCGTTTGGTGTGCGAGGAACGAAATTGCCTGGTACAACCGACGGAAACCATGATTCCGGAAATGATGCTGTCTCCAAGGAAGATTCATTAAGTCCGAAGCGGAGATCGCTCAGGGCTGATCCTGCCAAATTTGCAAGTCGAAACCGACTGATTTTCGCACTCACCGGTTTAATTGCAGTAGCGTCGCTTGTTACTCCGCAAATTCTGACGACAGAGGCAGCATTCGTAGGATCAGCTAACGCTACGGCCCCAATAAAGAGTGTATTCGTGTCGTCTCCAGCGGGAACATTAGGGTGTACCGAGTCCGGGCTACTGTTAACAACTGCAAATATTTCTTGGCCAGAACAGCAACTCCCTACAGGCGCGCGACTAGTCTTGCGTCTTCAAACTGGGACCCAAACATTCGTCTACACAAATATTGATCGCACTGCCACAACGGCATCCTACGGGCCAGGGCTCAGCCTACTGGGACTAATCACGTCCGGATCGAGCAGGGCAACACCGCTTAAGCTCTTGGTTGTGTATACAAACGATGGAAAGGTAGTCGCCGAAAACGGCGCTAACATCGGGTGGAGCTCGGTGGTCGCTTCCTCACCGGGCAGGAATATTGTGTATCACCCCGGTCTGCTCCTCGCACGTGATTTTACTTGTAGTTAGAAAAGTTTGGTTCAACGTTTTGTTCAAGTAGGTATAGCTTCCCACCAGCAAAAATGCTGGTACCGACGCACTTCAGAAATATGGACTGCTAACAGGCGGCATGCCTAAAAAACTTGGCACGAGATTCGTTAGCCATATCTACAAAGGCAGTCTCCCTGAAGATATCTCCAGCTTGCTCGAATTCCTGAACACGAAATTTTCCTTACTTAAGCACGGGGAACGAACATAAGCTCGCTGATCAGGAAGCGCAGCTGCAATGTTGACTTACTCGATAGCAACGAGCAAAATGAGCCAGATTTGGGACAATATATCCACGTGCCACATTCATGTGCGGGTCGACTTTCGACTAACGTACTAGTAGGAAAACCTTGCGAAATGGAGACTACGTGGTCGAGAGTGTTCAACTCGCATCCTTACTAGGACTTAGCGCAGCTGTTTTCGTTGGTGCTTCCACCCAGAGAATCTCCGGTATGGGATTCGCTCTGGTGTCTTCCCCCTTTCTTGTGATGGTCTTGGGCCCTTTCCATGGGGTCATGGTGGTCAATTTTCTTGGCGCCTGCAGCAGTTTCCTGATCCTTATTCAAGTCT
Source organism: Glutamicibacter sp. BW77 (assembly GCF_002332285.1). Lineage (NCBI taxonomy): Bacteria > Bacillati > Actinomycetota > Actinomycetes > Micrococcales > Micrococcaceae > Glutamicibacter > Glutamicibacter sp. BW77. Next base: position 21,876 of record NZ_NRGT01000010.1, read on the forward strand.
TCCGAGCCGTTGAGTATAAGAAGATTCTGCTGATGCTAATACCAGCGGTCATCATGACGATCCCCGGAGCGTGGGCCGCTTCCAAACTTGGTGGACCGTGGCTCTCCGTCGGTATCGCGGTGATGGTTATTCTTGCGTTGCTCTCAAGCTTCATGGTGCGCAATCTGCGCGCCGCACAGAGCAAGGGGCTGGCCATAGGTGCCGGCGCTATCTCAGGATTCATGTCCGTGACCGCCGGTGTTTCGGGACCAGCCATCGCCGGCTACGCGGTGGCTAGCCGCTGGCCACAGGCTAAGTTCGCAATTTCCGTTCAGCTGTATTTCTTCGTGCTGGCCATCGCTTCGCTGCTGGCTAAGGGCGGGATGCCCGTACTGCACTGGACGCAGTGGGTCGGCTGTCTCGTTGCAATGGCTTTGGGCATTTTGTTGGGCAACTATCTTGCGCCCAAAATTCCGGAAAAATTCAGCCGGGCGTTTGTCATTATCGTTGCCTTTGCCGGTGCCATCACATTGATGGTTAACGGACTTACTCAGGCCCTGACTTAGGCCGAGGATGAATAAAAATCTACTAATGAGACAATTGGTAGTGTGCGGAACGACGACATTGCAACCCAAGGTAAACCGGCCACGGAACTCGACATTGAGCGGCAGGCCTTGTGGGCCGGATTTTTCTGTTCAATCCTCGGATTAGTTGTCGGCTTTATCCTCTTTGTTGGTAATCGGCCAGCATTGGCTGGCGGGCTGTCCGTAGGTGCCGTAGCGGCTAGCACCGGAGGGATCTGTGCGGCGTTAGTCAGCGTTATAGCTTTCCGACGGCTTTTACTTTCCCGCGAACCCTGGCTGAGACGCGTCCCTAGATGGCGTCAGATCGTGACGATGTCAGGGCTCATTCTGGTGCATACAGCCAGTGCCATCATGATTTTGTTGGTGGCTTTCCATCTGATGCAACAGGCGTTCTTTGGGCTCCGCGTGGATGTTGTTGCAGGTTCCCTGCTTGTCAGTGGAGCCACTGGTGTCAGCGCCTACCTATGCCTCGTGTCCACCGCTCGTACAAATTCTGAAACACTATCGGTCATCCTGGGGATCTTCATGGCCTCGGGCGTGGTCATCAGCATGCTCTTGGCAGAAGATCGGGGCTGGTGGCAATCGATGTTCTCTTCCCTAGGCACCTATGACGCGGGTATCGGTTCCTTCTGGACGTTCAACACCACGTTGGTGATCTCGGGGCTTGTCTTGGCTGCCTTTACCGAATTCATGACCCGAGACCTAGCCAGACTCGCGCGTACCTACCGGTGCCGCCCGAGCTTAGAGAAATATCGTTTTTCAAAATACCTTCGCCCACGCCCCGGTATTGTCCGCTGGTGCCTGCTCGCAGTAGCCCTGGGTGTCATCCTGATCGGTATTGTCCCGGTGAACGTTGCCCCCGAGGTACATGGCGCTTTTGTGCAACTAGCAGCTATCGGCATGGTGTTGCTTTTGCTCAGCACGGCGGTGCTGCTTCCTGGATACCCGGTGATCTTCCATCTGATGTCGCTGACCGCGCTCGGTGCACTGTGGCTTTCATTCTTGCTGTGGCAGGAATGGGGCTATTACAACCTCACCGGGTTCGAACTTGCCGTCGTGGCAATTATTTTCACCTGGATCTCGGTGTTTATCCGCACCACGTCGGCGCTGATTCACGACAAGAAGCGACAGCTGCGCAAGGAAAAACGTGCGCGTCGACGTGAACAACGCGAGCAAATTACAACAGGCGCGGAAGCGGGCGGTGCATCTTCCGAACCATATTTTGGACATCAAGAAATCCGTCGTAATGGGGAGGACGTAGGTTTCCAAACTCGGTAGCCTAGAAATATGTTGATCTCCGAGATGCTGTATCTACTGCTAACCAAGGACGACGGACAACCGGAAACGGTGATGAGCTCCTATAAATACGGGATGAACTCGGCCATCATTGCCGACCTAATCTTGGCAGGACGAATCGGGCTCACCGATGATCCGAATCCACGAATCACCATCGTTGGCGCTGGACCAATCGCCGACCCTGTCTTGGAGCACTCGCTGGAAAAGCTCGAAGGGAAAGACGGGATAAATCTTGATTCGGCCGTAGCCATTAACGGGCTATGCAATATTCGTCTTGTTACTGACTCTCTAGCTAAGCAGGGGCTTGTCGAATATGGCGAGCGAGGTTTATTGGGCTTAGGCAAGGCGCCGGTCCGCGTGCTTAATGGGCAGCTGGAACGCCAATTCCGTAGTGGGTTGAGCTTGGTACTTCAGGGACAGCGTGAGGCCGTAACCCACGAGGCGACGCTGCTTTCCATCATTCATGGCATGGGTGTGTTGCAGCGGGTGCTGGCCGAAGAAATTGAGCCCATTGGTACAACGCAGGCTCAAGCGCGAATTAAGGAAGTTGCCACGGATACTCGCGCCGGTGACGCGGTGCGCAGAGCGGTCGCAACTATGAACGAGGCGGTCACTACGAACACCATCCTGCCCGGCGCTAGCTAAGACACCGCGGCTTAGGCAGGCTGCTCAACCAGTCCAGCATGCATCACTACGTCGACGGTTGCTTGGTAGTGGTTGCGCAATAATTGGCCCAGCTTCTCGGCGTCACGAGCCAACGCAGCTTCAAGAATGTCTGCGTGTTCTTGTTCGACGTCGCGGGCAACTGCTGCCTGTGATGGCGCGGCCCAGCGCCGGTAGAGCTCGGTGAAGTTGGCCAGATCTCCGGAGAGCTTAAGCATTGGCTGGCATTCGCACGGGGCTAAGAGCTGGTGGTGAAATTCGCGGTGCGCCTGCGACCACTGCGGGTTCACACGATCTGGTTCCTCGGGCAGACGCCGAGGGGTGCGCGATAACTTATGGTGTATCGCGATCAGCGAGGATTCCCAGCTGACGGTTCCTCGTTCAGTGGCAAGCTTCGCGGCCAGAGCTTCGGTGACACACCGCAATTCGGTGATATCGGCTAGCTCGCCCAGATTCAGATCCGGGACAAAAAATCCGCGGTTGGGCCGAATGGTGACCAAGTTTTCACCGGCAAGGCGGGTTAAGGACTCACGGATCACCGTGGTGCTGGTGCTGAATTGTTCGGCCAAAGTGGTGGGCTGCAAGCGATCCCCAGGGGACCAAAACCCGTCCAAAATGGTCCGGCGAATTCCCTCTAGCGAATGCGTTGATGCTTTTGCCATGCTGGCCTCCTCAATATTTGCCGAACCCATTGTGAATGGCAATTAAAATAATCATATTATGCCTGCGTACTCAGAGTATTGAGCGACTGGGCAAACTTGTAAATAACTGACAGTTTGAGCCGACCCTTTACGCAGACCTCCTGCGCGCTTAGGCTCAGGACATGTCAGTGATGCTGCGTACTATCCAGACCGCCGTGCCCAATACGATCCTCAAACAAGCTGAGGTCCGCGATGTCTTCGCAGTGCAACCTGGACTAACCCGTCTGGGCCAACGCCTGATCGCCACCTCCTTTGATTCTTCAGCGATTAATACCCGCTATAGCTGTGTTGAGGACTTCGATACGCTCAACCCACCGGCCAATCCGCTGTTCTACGATGCGCGCACCCAACAGCTTCATTCGCCGAGCACCGCGACGAGAAACAACGAATATGTTGCACACGCACCGGGACTATTTATTGCCGCGGCACGCAAAGCGCTAGAGGCCTGTCCCGATATAGCGGCCGATGAAATCACCCATGTGATTACGGTGTCCTGCACGGGCTTTTACAACCCCGGTCCGGACTACCAAATTGTGCGGGCACTGGGTTTACGTCCCAACACTGTGCGCCACCACCTAGGATTCATGGGCTGCTACGCAGCGTTTCCCGCGCTACGAGCCGCCCGGGATTTCTGCCTGGCCGATCCGCAAGCAACGGTATTGGTGGTGTGCGCCGAGTTATGCACCCTGCACGTGCGTAGCTCCAACAATCCGGACACCATCATGGGTTCTGCGCTCTTTGCCGATGGTGCCGCTGCGGCCCTCGTTTCTCAGCGTGGCAACGGGGGACTGGATATGGACGCCTTTGAAACCGTGCTGACCCCGGTGGGCGAGGAAGCCATGGCCTGGAACATCGGCGATGAAGGCTTCGAGATGGTGCTTGGCACCTACGTCCCGCATATTATCGATGACCACATCAGTGGCGCACTGGAACCACTGTTTGCCAAAGACGTAACGCCAGCACTGCAGGTTTCACAGATCAAGCACTGGGGGATTCACCCCGGTGGCCGAGCGATCCTGGATCGGGTGCAAAACCGGCTGGAACTCAGCGAGGTCCAGCTAGAGCCTGCTCGCAAAATCCTCGCCGACTACGGCAACATGTCCAGTGCCACGGTGTTATTTGTGCTCAAAGAAATTATGGAGAATCCAGCGGCTAAGGCCGGCGAACGAGTCTGCGCCATGGCTTTCGGTCCGGGACTCACGGTGGAAACGGGGCTGTTCACCCTGCGCTCGGACGCCTAATGTTTGAGCTCGCCCGCGCCGAGGACGCCGTCGAAGAAATGGACAGACCCGACTGCGACCCAATACTTCTGCGCCGAACCTACGCACAATTTCCACTGGTCAACAGGGCAGTGGCCGGGTGGGGCAGGCTATACGCAGAGCTCATCGTGGATCAGTTGCCCACGAACCGGCCCGCCACCTTGTTGGATATCGGCTGCGGTGGTGGGGATATCACTATCATGCTGGCCAAACGAGCGTTAGCCGACGGAATCAACCTCAAAGTTTTGGGAATCGACCCCGACGAACGAGCCTTTGACTATGCGCGCGGTGCCGGACAAAAATCGGGATTACCCGCAAGCCGTCTCGAATTCCGCCAGAGCGACAGCAGTCAACTGGTAGCGCAGAAGGCCCAATTTGATGTGGTCATCTCCAACCACCTGCTCCATCATCTCGATGGGCAACAATTCTCCGGGTTGCTGGCGGATTCACAACGTCTGGCCACCGGACGAGTAGTGCACGCGGATATTCGCCGCTCACGGATAGCCGCAGTGCTCTTCGGCGCGGCGACGCTGCCACTGGCAACGAGCTCCTTCATCCGGCGCGACGGTCTGCTTTCCATTAGACGAAGTTTCACCCCCGTCGAACTGGCCCGGCGTGTACCCGCCGGGTGGCGGGTAGAAGAACGCCGCCCCTTTCGAAACCTGGTGCTCTGGGAACCGGCCCATGCGCTCTGACATCGCCATCATCGGCGCCGGACCGGTGGGATTAACCCTCGCCATCTTGCTAACTAAACGCGGCCATCGCGTGCAAGTCTTCGAAAAACGTCAGGAGATGGGCGAGCATTCGCGAGCAATCGGGTTGCATCCACCGGCCCTGGAAATATTGCAGGAAGCCGGAATTGCTGAACAGCTCACGCGCCAAGGCCTGCAGATCCGCAAGGGAATGGGAGTCTTCGCGTCAGGTCACAGCGCGGCTCTCGATTTTGCGCGCATCCCCGGTAACTACCCATATGTGCTGACATTGCCACAACGCCAAACCCAGTTGCTCTTGCGAGAGGCGCTGGAAGAGCTGGCACCACAGGCTCTTCAGCAAGGTTGCCGCTTCCAACGCGTGCTGGGGCAGGGCAGCGATAGCGTGCACTTCACCGTGCAGCACAGCAATGCAAAACTCCAGGTCCATGGTGCCCGGTGGCTGATTGGCGCCGACGGGGTGGATTCGGCAGTACGCCGTGCCTTAGCGGTGCCGTGGCGCGGCAAAACACTGCCCGATGCCTACCGTATGGGAGATTATCCCGATGCCAGCGGTTTGGGCGACGCCGCGGTACTCTACCTGCATCCACACGGAATTATCGAATCCTTTCCGCTGCCCGGCGAGCAACGCCGCTGGGTGGCGCACCGTCCTAAAAACCAAAGCATGTCGTTGGAAGAACTCGTCCACCAACGCACCGGCCACCGGCTAGCGCAACACTCACGCACCATGCACAGCGACTTCACGACAGCACAATTTGCGGTGCCAAATATGGTCCACGGCCAAACCATCCTCATCGGCGACTCCGCCCACCAAATTAGCCCCATTGGTGGCCAGGGCCTTGCATTAGGGCTCCTGGACGCGGGAGCGCTCGCCGAGGTGCTCAGTGCCGGGACCATCAGGCAAAATTTAGCGGCCTTTGAACGCACTCGACTATCCGCAGCACGGCTTGCCGCCCGCCGGGCACACCTGAATATGATGCTCGGCCGGCCGATTCCGCCATGGCTCAGTGGCCCGCGTGACGCGGTGCTCTCGCGGGTTTTAGCGAACCGGGAACTGCATGATTCGGTAGCAAGAATTTTCACCATGACCGACTCGTTGATGCGTGCCCAAACTCACCGCCAACATCCAGTAGATACGTGAAACAATAGGTAGCAATGACTTCCAGCGACTCCACCACACTTTCCGCCGTTGAGCGTAAGGCCCTGCGCACCGAGCAGGCCGCCGCGCAGCGTGCCCAGCAACTCCGTATTTCCAAGTCCCGAGCCCAGGCCGAAGGCCGCGCTCAGGTCGTTCCGACGGCCGAAGGCTGGAAGCAGGAGATGGGCGCCGATGGCCGCCCCGAACTACAATTTGCCACCAAACGCCGCGTCTCCCAGCCGCCAACGCACTTGGCTGACCTTTCCCTGGCCGAGCGCCAGGCCAAGCTGAAGGAACTGGGCCTGCCGGCCTTCCGCGCCAAGCAGCTGTCGACGCACTACTTCACGCACTACACCACCGACCCGGAGAAGATGAGCGATCTTCCCAAGGAGCGCCGCGCGGAACTAGCCGAGGCGATGTTCCCGAAGCTGCTCACCGAGGTGAAGCGCCTGGAAACCGACGATGGCAAGACCATCAAGTTCCTCTGGCGCCTCTTCGACGGTTCGCTGATCGAATCCGTGCTCATGCGCTACCCGGGCCGCATCACCCTGTGCATCTCTTCGCAGTGCGGTTGCGGTATGAACTGCCCATTCTGCGCCACCGGCCAGGCCGGGTTGACCCGCAACATGTCCACCGCCGAAATTCTGGATCAGATCGTCCAGGCTAACCGCGTGATCGCCGAGGGCGGTCTGGGCGGACAGAAGCACCCAGATGAGCGCGTGGGCAACATCGTTTTCATGGGCATGGGTGAGCCACTGGCCAACTACAAGCGCGTGATGAACGCCGTGCACCGTATGGTCGCCGACGCCCCTGAAGGCTTGGGCATGAGCGCGCGTGGCATCACCATCTCCACCGTGGGTCTGGTTCCTGCCATCCGCAAACTGGCCGAAGAAAACGTCCCGGTGACCTTCGCTCTGTCGCTGCATGCACCGGATGACGAGCTGCGCGATGAACTGATCCCGGTCAACTCAAAGTGGAAGGTCGACGAGGCGCTAGACGCCGCGTTTGACTACTACGTGAAGACCGGACGCCGCGTCTCCATCGAGTACGCGCTGATCAAGGACATGAACGACCACGAGTGGCGTGCAGAAATGCTCGCGAAGAAGCTCAACGCCCGTGGCCGCGGATGGGTCCACGTGAACCCGATCCCGCTGAACCCGGTACCGGGCTCGGTCTGGACACGAAGCGAGAAGGACATCACCAGCAAGTTCGTGCGCCGGTTGGACAGCCTCGGCGTGCCAACCACGCTGCGCGATACTCGTGGTAAGGAAATCGACGGCGCCTGCGGACAGCTCGCAGCCGACGAAGACTAATCTTCAGTTACCCAAGAGCCCTGCCACACGTGAAAGCGTGAGGCAGGGCTCTTGCCATGTGTGGCGGCTAAACGTGCCTGACGGGTATGGTTCAGATATGGCCGTTTCAGACCCGCTTTTTCTCGACAAGACCAACCCCGAGCTGTGGAACTCCATTGGGAAGTTCTCCGCTCAAGTTGCCAAATCCTACCGCGCTGCAGGCATCAGCGATCGCACCGCCGAACTGATCAACCTGCGCGTCTCACAGATCAACGGCTGCGCCTACTGCTTAGACCTGCACACCCGTAAGGCACTGGCTACCGGCGAAACAATGCAACGCATCGTCTTGCTCAGCACGTGGGATGAATGCGGCGGGCACTTCGACGAATTTGAATGCGCGGCCCTAGCGATCGCCGAGGCCACCACCGACCTACCCAGCCCCGAGGAACGCATCGCCGCGGTTGCCTCGGCGCGGCTGCTGCTGCCCGATGAACAGGTTGCAGCGATCCAATGGATCGCGGTGGCAATGAACGCGTTTAATCGCATCTCCATCCTTTCGCGCCACCCGGTGAAGGAAAAAGAACTAGGTCAAGGAACGGCTAAATGAAAGTCTCAAACCGTGGCCAGGTACCGCCCTTTGAGGTCATGCAAATCGTCGATACGGTAGCCACCATGCGTGCCGCCGGCCACGACGTGATCTCCTTGTGCGTCGGGGAACCTGGCGGGGGAGCTCCGGCTGCCGTCAACGAGCTCGCCTCAAAACTCCATGCCGAGCAGGCAGACTTTGGCTACACCTCAACCATCGGTTTAGAACCCACGCGTCAGGCCCTGTCCGATCACTACCGGGTGACCTACGGGATCCAGATCCCGGCGAAAAACTTCGTGATGACCGCAGGATCCTCCGGCGCATTCCAACTGGCCTTTCTCGCGGCGTTTGATCAAGGCGACGTGGTCGCGCTGGCCCGCCCCGGATACCCGGCCTACGCCAATATTTTGCGCGCCCTGGGACTGAACGTCGTGGATTTGCCTACCGGTCCGGCGCAACGTTTTCAGCCGACCGTGCAGCTGCTGGAAGCGGCCAAAAAGAAGCATGGTCGTCTCGACGGACTGGTGATCGCCTCCCCGAACAATCCCACCGGCACCATGCTCAGCGCCGAAGAACTCGAAACCTTGGCTACCTGGTGTCAGGCCAACGGTGTGCGGCTGATTAGCGATGAAATTTACCACGGCATCGAGTTTGTCCCCGAACGCAAGGGCCACACCTCCTGGGAGTACTCGCGTTCCAGCATTGTGGTGTCCTCGTTCTCCAAATATTGGGGGATGACCGGCTGGCGTCTGGGCTGGATGATCGTTCCCGATGACATGCTGGCGGTTGTCGACGGATTGGCTTCGAACCTTGCACTGTGTGCCCCGGCGCCAGCACAACGTGCGGTTCTAGCAGCATTCGAACCGAGCAGTCTTCAAGAAGCCGAGGGACGCGTGCACGAGTTTGCGCGCACCCGCGAGCTGGTACTGGGCAGTCTCGACAAGCTCGGAATTATTCAGGCCGCCCCGGCCGACGGCGCGTTTTATCTCTACGGAAAACTCTCGCCCCAGGTGCTTGATAAGTTCGGCTCGGCATCCGCTTTTTGTGCCGCGGTCCTCGACGAAGCGCAGGTGGCACTCACCCCGGGCGGCGACTTTGACCCGTTCGAGGGAAACCTGTTTATCCGGTTATCCTTCGCCGCCGGTTATCATCGCGTAGCCGAAGCACTGGACCGGGTCGAAGAATTCCTGAAAAGGAATATGTAGCACCGGCAACTTATGCACAGTTCGAAGGCGCAGCTAGTCGCTTACCCGCCCAGTGCTTGAAGCTGAGATGAATCACCGATCGTCTGCCAGCTAGGAGCCCTACGATGAGCGACTTTCCGCTTCCCATCGACCACGAATGTCTCGCCTGCTATATGTACCGCGTCGCCGGACAGTCGCCGTGCGACGGATCATTGCGCGTGCTCAAGGAATACCGCGATCACAGCGCACCGCGTGCCACCGCATTAGAACGCAAGATCCGCCTGCTGGGTGGTTACTGCGACTGCGAGGTTCTCATGAACGCGCTGCGTCCTGCGGGCACCGAGGCGATCAGGGCGATAGATCGCGGGGAGGATTTGATCTGCAAAGGAGTACGCCGCGGCTGTATTCAACCCTGCGAACAGTGGATGATACGCCGCGGCGTGCAATGGGCCGGCGGACAATTCCGCAGCCGGGGTGCTTAAAACTCTTAGTCCTCGATCACGTGGGACTGGTTGGCCTTCTTTTTCTTGCTCGCCATGCTGGCCTTGAGCAATTCGATCAGGATCGGAATGATCGAGATGAAGACGATCAGGATGAAGATGATGTCGATGTTGTCTTTGATCCAGGTGAACTGACCCAGCCAGAAGCCCAACAAGGTCACGCCGACGCCCCACAGCAACGCGCCGATGAGGTTGTAGGCAACAAAGGTCTTGTGGTTCATCTTGGCCACGCCAGCGATCACCGGCACGAAGGTGCGCACCACTGGGACGAAGCGTGCAAGGATGACCGCGCGGCCACCGAACTTCTCAAAGAATCCGTGTGCTCGTTCCACATTCGCCTGCGAGAAGAACCGGGAATCTGGCTTCTTGAAGATCGCCGGACCCGTCTTCTTGCCAATCATGTAGCCGGTCTGATCACCGGCAAAGGCGCAGACAAAGATTGACAGGGCAAATAGCCACAGTGGGACGTGAATCGTTCCGGCCGCGATGAGCATGCCCACGGTAAAGAGCATGGAATCGCCTGGCAGGAAGAACCCGACAAGCAGCCCGGTCTCGGCGAAAACGATGCCGCAGACTAACAGGACAACCCATGGGCCTAGGGCCGGGTCGTTAAGGAAGACAACAGGATTCAGCCAGTCGGGCAGGAACGCTGCTCCGAGGGTTGGCGTCCCGAACTGCGTCATGAGCGAGAGGAAAGAAGTTTGATCTAGCACGCTCAAAGCCTACGGTAAATCACTGTGAGTTTCCCAGAGAGCTGGCCATATTGCTCCTGCGCCCGCAGACACTAATTCCATGCAGAATAACGGTATTTAGGCCATTGACCGGCACAGATCTTAGCAATGTGTGCACGGAGCGGATCGGAGGCAAATCGCTGACGATGCATCACAAGTTGCCAAGGTCACAGCCTATGCGCGGTTTTAAGTCATCTGGTTCTCGAATTCTCACCGCTACGCACCTGCAGGGCAGCACCGGCATGACAACGGTCATGGTCATGACATGACTTTCTGCTCTTCTCAGCGTGAGGCATCGCGCGAAGACTATAAGTATGCAAACGCTGATTAAAACCGAAGCAGTTTCGCTGACCGGGTTGACCAAGACCTTCTCCACCTCGCGCACCAAGGTCCAGGCGGTCAAAGGAATCGACCTGCAAATCCCCACCGGGCAAATAGTGGCTTTTTTGGGGCCCAATGGTGCCGGGAAAACGACCACCATTGACATGATCCTTGGGCTGACCAAACCGACCGCAGGTGCCGCGAAAATCCTCGGTCTTGACCCGCCCCAGGCGGTTTCCTCCGGACGCGTCTCGGCCGTCCTCCAAACCGGAGGGCTACTGAGAGATATGACGGTGAAGGAAACCGTGACGGTCATTGCCTCGATGCACGGCAAGTCCGATCGCATCAACGAGGTCATGGAACGAACGGGCCTGACCCGCATCGCTAAACGGCGTGTGGGCAAGTGCTCCGGTGGTGAACAGCAACGCATCAAATTCGCGCTGGCCTTACTTCCGGATCCGGACGTGCTGATCCTCGACGAGCCGACGGCCGGCATGGACGTGATGGCACGCCGCGAATTCTGGTCCACGATGCGATCCGAAGCCACCCAAGGGCGCACCGTCATTTTTGCCACGCACTACTTAGAAGAGGCGCAAAACTTCGCCGAACGAACCATCTTGATGAGCCAAGGAAAAATCGTCGCCGACGGTGCCACCGCCGAATTACGTCAGCTCATATCTGGCCGCACGCTCAGTGCGTCGTTCACCTCAGAAGATCAGGGGGAGCAGGCGGCAACATTTGATCAGTCGGTGCAGATTACCGAACGCAACGGCTCACGTTTCGCCTTCCAATGCCAAAACTCGGACCGCTTTGCCGCTGCGCTGCTGGGCGAATACCAAGCCTACGATCTAGAAATTTCCTCCCCGAGCCTGGAAGACGCCTTCATCCAGCTGACCAAGGACGCCTCATGATGACCACATATATCCGGGTAGAGTTCGCCCGGCACTTCCGCGACGGGTACAACCTCATCTTCGCGTTGTTGCTCCCGGCAGCCATGTACATTCTGTTCGGCAACATTCCCAGCTACACCGCCTTCGACCTGGGCGCCGGCAACGTGAAGTTCTACCTGATGATTTCCATGGCCGCCTACGGCGCAGCAGTCAGCACCGTGGCGATCGCCGGCACCGTCGCGACCGAGACGATGCAGGGCTGGGGCCGACAAATCGCGCTGACCAAAATGCCACCGGCGGTATTCGTTGGCAGCAAGATGATCGTCGCGGCAACCGTCGCCGGAATTTCCGCGGCCATAGTCTTCGCCTTGGGCGCCGCCACCGGAGCGCAAGTGAACGAACCGTGGATCTGGGGTGCCAGCTACCTGATCGTCCTGCTCGGCGCGATGATCTTCGCCTGTTACGGGATCGGGGTGGGGATGGTCTTCAAATCGGAATCCGCCCTCGGTCTGGCCTCCGGGCTGATGGTGTTCTTCGCCTTCTTCGGAAATGTGTTCATGCCCTTGGAAGGTGGCATGTTAGACGCCGCCCGTTTCACCCCAATGTTCGGCTATGTCGCGTTGGCACGCTACCCGCTGCTCAAGGATATGCCGTCAGGAGTAGAGATGGCGCCGGATCCATTGTGGATGCCAACGGCTAACCTTGTGGCATGGGCAATCATTTTCGCGCTCTTCGCGGTAGTAGCAACCAGGAAAGCCAAGGCGCGCCAGTGAAGCTAAACGCACAAGGTACCAACCAAGCCCCAGAAGAGGCTTGCGACTTCGGCGATGAGCAGAAGTTCTGGGACCGCTGGGGTTGGATGGTGGCCGGAGTATGGATCATCTTCCTGGTCTTCCCCATACTTGACCTGCTCGTCGAAGACTACTCACTGGCCACCAGAGTTATTGGGCTGAGCCTGGTGGTGTTGTTCGCGGCCATCTACCTGCGGGCGTATGCGAAGTATTCGTGGTTCGTCGGTCACGGCGGAACCGATCAACGCCGAGCACACGTGTATTTCCTGATGCTGTGCGCCATCATCATCATTGGCGTCCCCGTGACAGGTTTAACCGTCATGGGGTTGTTCCCGTTCATCACCTCCTATGCCGCATTCCTGCTGACCAAAAAATGGACTATTGCCACCTATGCCACGGTGCTGGTGGCCTGCTTTGCGCTACCGGTGTTCTTCGGGAAATTCATGGACGCGATCTTCCTGATTGGCTTGAACATCGTCTTGATGGTGGTTTACGTCATTACCGTCGCCGCCATCACCCGTTCCTCGGATGCCGAGCGGATCCGGGCCGATTTTCTTGTGGTGGCCGAGCAAGAACGCGTGGCCAGGGATGTTCACGACGGCATCGGGCACTCGTTGACGGCGCTGAATTTGAAAGCGCAATTGGCTTTGCGGCTCATGGATGAAAAGCAGTACCTGCAGGCTCGTGGCGAGTTGGTGCAGCTTAGCGAGTTGGCGGTCGATGCCTTGGACTCGGTGCGCACCACCGTCCAAGGACTTAACCGTCAAGATCTGGACATTGAATTGGCCGAGCTACAACATGCGTGCAATGACAACAACCTCGAATTTACGGTAGTCGGAACCGCCGAGCAGATCCCGTTGCAGCATCGCTCGCACGTGGCGTGGATCCTGCGTGAAGCGGTGACCAACGTGCTGCGTCACGCGCACGCAAGCACGGTGGTGCTGCATATCGAACCGGGCCAAGTCAGTATCGACGATGACGGGGATGGGTGCCAAGGAAATAGCCCCGGACATGGCATCAGGGGAATGCAAGAACGCGCCCGACAGTTCGGTGCCAGCTGTACAGTGGGGGCATCACGGCTGGGCGGAACCAGCGTGCAAGTAGTCTTTGATGCCAAGGAGGCCCGGTGATTCGAGTACTCATCGCCGATGACCAGCACCTGGTCCGCGGGGCTTTGGCTGCCCTGTTAAATCTGGAAGCAGACATCACCGTGGTTGCCGAATGCGCCGACGGAGATGAAGTGGCCCCGGCCTTGGACACCCAGCCGGCAGATATTGCGCTACTCGATGTGCAGATGCCGCGCCAGGACGGATTGCGTACCGCCGCCGAACTGAAAACCAGCCACCCTGAGGTTAAAGTGCTGATCCTGACCACCTTCGACCGGCCAGGCTATTTCCGCCAAGCCTTTGAAGCGGGAGCCCACGGATTCCTCGTCAAAGATTCGCCGCCTGCCGAGCTGATGGCGGCAATCCGCCGGGTCTACTCTGGGGACAAGGTGGTCGACCCGCAGCGCGCCATGCTCAGCGTCGAAACACAGAACAACCCGCTGACCGAGCGGGAAAGAGAAATTTTGGGCTTAGCCGCCACCGGTGCCCCGGTGTCAAAGATCGCCTCCACGGTCCACCTGAGCGCCGGAACCGTGCGCAATCACCTGTCTAACGCGATCGGCAAAACCAATACAACCAACCGCATTGAGGCGGCCCGTATCGCCGCTGACCAGGGCTGGATCTAACGCGTCGCGAAGTGGGTGATCAGCCCGATGACCCACACCGAGGTGGCCAGCAACACGCAGCCAAATTCGACGATGATGCCCAAACCCATGGCCTTCAGCGTCGCCCAGGAGGAGGCCAGCGCCCCGTCAAATTTGCGGTGCCGGGCGGCCTCGCCGATAAACAGTCCCAGCGCAAAACCAATAAACAACCCCACTACTGGGATGATAAACGCCCCAGCAATTGCACCGATCAGCCCCCAGAAGATCGAGCCCTTAGGGATCTGATGTTGTTTGAGCTTGCGCCCGGTCAGCACCGCGGAGGCGGACCAGCCCAAGGCGGCGATCAGCATGCCGAGCCCCGCCGCCCACCAGGAAGCTCCCGAACCAAGCAGCCAACCCCACCCCAAGAGGGTCACAATGGTCAGCAGCGATCCGGGAAGGACCGGGATAATCGTGCCTAAGGCGGAAACGATCAGCAGCAATCCGGCAATAACGGTGTAAATAATCTGTGCATCCACCCCCTTAGTGTGGCACGGTGGGCTCAAGAATAACTTTTGGGCACGAGCAAAATCTTGAGGTGTTTGATGAGTCAGCAGCAACACGGCACCATCGGTGTGCAGATCACTAACCACGTAGCCACGCTTACCCTGAATAACCCCACCCAGTACAACGCACTGACCAAGGACATGTGTCTTGAACTGGTCGGCGCGTTTTCCGGATTATCCGTTGACCCGCAGGTGCGCGCGATCCTCATCACCGGGGCCGGGGCAAACTTCAGCGCGGGCATCGCCATTGACCAAATGGATCTGGTGCTCTTTGACGAGCCGGTGGACGGGGAACTGGTCAACCATTTTGATCTGGTGGATCGGGCGATCACTAGCTGTCCGAAGCCGACCATCGCGGTGGTGCGGGGAAACTGTTTTGGCGGGGCCTGGCAGCTGGCTTCGGCCTGCGATATCCAGTTAGCGGCGGACACTACCCGGCTGGCGATCACCCCGGCCAAGGTTGGGTTGGTTTTCCCGCGTCCGGGTGTGGAGCGTTTGGTGCAAACCGTGGGGCCAAGCCGCGCCAAATACCTACTCTTTAGCGGCGCGGAAATCTCCATGGAGCAAGCCGCAGCCTGGGGCCTGTTTACGCAGGTGGTCCCCAAGGAGAAACTCGAAAGCCAACTGGCGACGCTAATCTTCCAAATGGACGCAAATTCCGCGTTCTCCATAGTGCACACCAAACAGGCCATCACCATGAGTACCGCGAGCACCCCGGACTCGTTGTCCGACTCCTATTGGGCGCAGCTTTGGGAACACAACGCTCGCAGCGAAGACCTGGCCGAGGGCCGTGCCGCCTTCGCTGCGAAACGTCGTCCAGAATTTACCTGGGTCTCACCGGAGAACTAAAAGGCACCAACTAGGCGCCGTGCTTAGCCACCAGCTCACGCTTGAGGATCTTCCCGCTGGGACCCAGCGGGAATTCGCTGACGATCTCAATATGCCGCGGATACTTGTATGCGGCGATCTGCTCGCTGATCCAGGCGCGAATACTTTCCGCCGTCAACGTTGAGCCGGGTTCCAAGGTGATCGACGCGGCGATCTCCTGGCCGTGCACCTCGTGCGGGATCCCGTACACGGCGGCGTTAGAAATTTCCGGATGCCCGACCAGCACCTCTTCGACCTCGCGTGGGTACACGTTGTAGCCGTTGCGCAGGATCATATCCTTGGTGCGGTCCATAATGCGCAGGTAACCGTCTTCGTCTTTGGTGCCCAGGTCCCCGGTGCGGAACCAGCCGTCTACCACTGCCTCGGCGGTAGCTTCCGGACGGTTCAAATACCCGGAGAAAAGGTTATGTCCGCGGACCACCAGTTCGCCCAGCTCCCCGGTGGGTAACAACCGGATTTCCTGCGGGTATCCCGGATCTGCGATCTCCACGTCCACGCCCCAGACAGCGGTGCCGATGGTTCCGGGCCGAGGTTCGCGTCCGAGCTGATTAAAGGCTGCCACCGGCGAGGTTTCGGTCAGCCCGTAGCCCTCATGGATTGGCGCACCAAAGCGGTCCTGGAAAGCGGTGAGTATCGCCACCGGCAGCGCGGCCCCACCGGAGACCGCATAACGAAGCTTGGTGGGATTATCGGTCCGCGTCTTTCCGGCCTCGAGCAGCGCCACATACATCGTCGGCACACCGAAAAAGATGTCGATATTTTCGTCGAGCACCAGATCTAGGGCGCCCTTCGCGGTGAATTTTGGCAACAGCACGATCTCGGCACCCGCACGTATCCCGGTGTTGAGCACCGCGGTTTGCCCGAAGGTGTGGAACAGCGGCAGCCCACCAAAAATCTTGTCACCCACTCGCATATCGATGGTGTCCAGCAGCATCGTGCTGGTTTGTTCTACCAGCGCCAGGTGTGTGCCTAACGCACCCTTGGGTGTTCCGGTGGTGCCGGAGGTGTAAAGGATGGTGGCGATATTTTCTGGGTGCTGCGGAACGTAGGTGGTGATCGGGCTGGCTTTGGCCGCCCGATCTTCGAGCCGGTCGGTCTTCAACTCCTCCGGTGCCAAGACGCTGAGCAGCTGGACCCCGGCAAGCTCCGCCCCGGCGGCGCCTTCACCGAGCAGCGGCGCCGCGCAGATGAGCATTTTTGCCGAGGCATCATCAAGCACATAGGCGATTTCTTGCTTCTTCAGCAACGCATGCACCGGGACCACAATCGCACCCAGCGAAAGGATCGCATAGTAAACGCGCGCAAAATCGGTGACGTTGGGAATGAGTACCGCCACCCGATCCTCGGCTTCGATGCCCGCCTCGCGCAAGGCACCGGCGTAGGCGCGCGTTTCATCCCAAAGCTGCCCGTAGCTGGTGCTCTGCCCATTGACGGTGATTGCTTTGAGCTCACGATGGCGCACCGCGCTCTCGGCCAATAGCGCGGCCACGGACATGGTCAGGTTTGAGTTCGAACGAATCACTGGGGGCTCCTAAAGCAAAACAAGCAAGTGCGTGAGGTAGGTCACCTTAACAGCGTACTGACACTTTGTTCCAAATCAAGGTACTGAGTATCATTATTCTGCTCAGAGCCCATTGAATACCCCGCGGGACAGACTTAGACTCAGCCTGTCATCACTAATCAACTCGCAAACCAAGGGGACAAAATGTCCATACCCGATTTTCCGCCCGGCGCACCGTGCTGGATCGATTTACTCACCAGAGATCTTGATGCCGCCAAATCCTTCTACTCCCAGCTCTTCGGCTGGAACTACGAGGTGGGCGACGAGGAGAATGACGGTGGATACCTGACCGCGACCAAGGATGGGCTGGCCGTCGCGGGCCTCATGAGCAACGATCCAGACAACGACTACCCGGACGTTTGGAGCACCTACCTGCGCGCCGATGACATCGGAGCGCTCGCCGACAAGGCCGAATTTCATGGTGGTCAGGTCTACCTGCCGCCGGTCGAAGTCCCCGAGCAGGGGCGGATGGCGATGATCGGAGATCCCTCGGGACTGGGGGTGGGGCTCTGGCAGTTCGCCGGGCACACCGGCTATCAGAGCCAGGGCGAGCCGGGCACTCCCGCCTGGCATGAACTGCACACCAGAAAGTTTGAAAGCTCGACGAAGTTTTATAGCCAGGCACTTGGCTGGGAGCTAGAGGTGCTCAGCGATAATGATCAGTTCCGCTACCAGACGCTGGGTTCCGGTGAGCAGGCGCGGGCCGGAATTATGGACATCTCGCACTTTGATGATCCCAGCCTGGCAGGTTGGAAGATCTACTTTAACGTGGCCGACGTAGACCAGACGGTCGCCACGGCGGTGGCCGCTGGGGGCGCCGAGATCAGTGCGCCGATGGATTCAGACTTTGGCCGGGTGGCCGTCATCGCCGATCCCACCGGCGCCGAGTTCTACGTCATCGCGGCCAATAACTAGGGCGGTGGAGCCGAGCCAACCAGCTGATTTCCAGCACCATTCGGCGCATAATCGCCGGGGTACCTACAAGTCAGCGCGGCGCTAGGCGGTATGCTCGAAATTATGCAACAACGACTACTTGGACGAACCAATAAAACCGTTTCCGTCATAGGCCTCGGCACCTGGCAGCTGGGCGCCGACTGGGGAGAGGTGGATGAAGCCGACGCTTTCTCGGTGCTCGACGCCGCCTACGGCGCGGGCGTCAGCTTTTTTGACACCGCCGATGTTTACGGCGACGGACGCAGCGAGGCGCTGATCGGCCGCTGGTTGAAGGCCAATCCGCAGGCGCATCTCACCGTGGCCACCAAAATGGGCCGCCGCGTGGAGCAGCTTCCCGAGGCCTACAACCTGGACGCCTTCCGCGCCTGGAACGATCGTTCGCGCACCAACCTGGGCGTGGACACCCTAGATTTGGTGCAGCTGCACTGCCCACCGACCCCGGTGTACTCCACCGATGCGGTTTATGACGCGCTAGATACGATGGTCGACGAGGGCCGGATGGCTAACTACGGTGTCTCGGTGGAAACCGTGGACGAGGCGTTGGCCGCGATCGCCCGCCCGAATATCGCCACCGTGCAGATCATCATCAACGCGTTTAGGCACAAGCCGCTGGAAGAAGTTTTGCCCGCAGCCCGCGCGGCCGGAGTGGGAATTATCGCCCGCGTACCGCTGGCCAGTGGCCTGCTGACCAACCGTTATACGCTAAACACCACGTTCGCGGATAACGATCACCGCAACTTTAACCGCGACGGTTCGGCTTTCGACGTGGGCGAGACCTTCTCCGGCGTGGACTACGCCACCGGGTTAGACGCGGCCAAAAACTTCGCCCAGCTGGCCGCCGCTGAGGCGCCCGAGGCAACCAGCGCCCAGGTGGCCTTGGCCTGGTTGGCCGCCCAGGAGGGGATTAGCTCGATCATTCCCGGGGCGCGCACCGCCGATCAGGCGCGAGCCAATGCCGCCGCCGGATCGCTGCGAATTTCCGGCGGCTTTAACGCCTCGGTACGCGAGCTCTATGACACGAAGCTTCGCGCGGCCATCCACCCACGCTGGTAATCGACGTTTAAACGGCCCGTGCGGCCGGTCCCTGAGGGCCGGCCGCACGGGCTTTTTCACTTCCTAGTGCGGCGCGCCGACACGAATGGTTGTCCCCAACGGCACCGGGCCAACCGGGCGATGCTGGCCACGCTCGGCCACATACTCCAGCTCGGTGTCCGCCACCTCCGGCGCATTGACGAAGGAGCGGAAACGGCGCAGCTTGTCCGGATCGGCCAAGGTTGCGGCCCATTCATCCTCGTAGTTGGCCACGTGCGTTTCCATGGCTGCCTCCAGCTCTTCGGCCAGGCCCAGGGAATCGTCGATGACCACCTGCTTGGCCCGTTCCAGGCCGCCTTGCAGATCCTGGAGCCAATGCGCGGTGCGCTGCAACTTGTCCGCGGTGCGGATGTAGTACATCAGGTAGCGGTCGATGTATTTGAACAGTGTCTGCTCGTCCAGGCCGCTGGCGAGCAGCTGGGCGTGAGCCGGGTTGGCGCCGCCATTGCCACCCACATACAGGTTCCAGCCATCGGTTGTGGCGATCACGCCAATATCCTTGGCGCGAGCCTCGGCGCACTCGCGGGCACATCCCGAAACACCCATCTTCAGCTTGTGCGGTGCGCGCAGGCCGCGGTAGCGCAACTCCATCTCGATGCCCAACGCGGTGGAATCGAGCATGCCGTAGCGGCACCAGGACGAACCCACGCAGGTCTTCACATTGCGCAGCGACTTGCCGTACGCCTGGCCGGATTCGAACCCGGCGTCCACCAGCTCGCGCCAGATCTCGGGCAGCTGCTCCAGGCGGGCACCGAACATGTCGATGCGCAGGCCGCCGGTGAGCTTGGTGTACAGGCCGTACTTCTGCGCCACCGCGGCGATCACGCCAAGTTTCTGCGGGGTGATTTCGCCACCGGGGATGCGCGGCACCACCGAATAGGTGCCGTCCTTCTGCATATTGGCCATCACCCGGTCGTTGGTGTCCTGCGCGCCGGCAAGGCCGGCATCCATCGGGTGCACGCTGGTCTGCGAGGAGAGGATATTGGCGATGACCGGCTTGCAGATATCGCATCCGGTGCCGGTGCCGAAACGATCCATCACCTCGCTGAAGGTCTGCAACCGGCCAACGCGAATCGCTTCATAGAGCTCCGGGCGTGAGAAGGCGATATGCTCGCACAACGCGGAGGAAACTTCCGCGCCGTCCTTGAGCATCTGCGCTTCCATGAGCTTTTTGAGCATGGGCACGCATGAGCCGCACTGGGTTCCGGCCCGCGTGCAGCCCTTCAGCCCGGAGACGGTGGTCACGGGAGCCGCGCCCTCGAAGCAACCGCAACCGGAGACGGCATCGCGGATGGTGCCGGCGGTGACCGAATTGCAGGAACACAGCACCGCATCATCGGGCAGCTCGCCCTCCGGAGCCTCGCCGCCCGGGGCACTCAGGTAGGCACCTGGCTCGCCAGGAAGTTCCCGGCCGAGCAACGGACGCAGCGACTGGTAAGGGCTGGCATCGCCAACAAAAATGCCTCCCAGCAACGTCTTGGCATCGGCCGAAACCACCAGCTTCTGGTACAGACCGCGCGGGGCATCCGCGTAGACCACTTCCAGCGCGCCCTCGGCGCGGGCAAAGCCATCGCCGAAGCTGGCTACATCCACGCCGGAAAGCTTGAGCTTGGTCGCGGTGTCGAAACCGGCGAATTGCGCGTCTCCGCCGGACAGCTGCTCGGCGACGATTTCCGCCATGGCATTGGCCGGAGCGACCAGGCCGATGCAGAACCCGTCGTAGTTCGCGACCTCACCGATAGCCCAGATGTGCTCGATGTCGGTGGCGCAATGCGAGTCGATAACCACGCCGCCGCGTGGACCCATGCCGAAGCGCGGCGCCTGACTGCCGGCCTCATCTAGGGCCGCGTTGTAGTTGCGGATCAGCTCATCGCGCGGACGCACGCCGATGGAAACAACCACCATGTCGGCATCGATCAGGCGTTCATCGGCCATCAGCACGCCGGTGACAGCCGTGCCGCCAAGCTCCTGGAGGGTGATGATTTCCTTCGGGAAGACTCCGTTGTGCACCGTGAATCCGGTCTGCTCGATCAACCGGCCCATGGCCTGGCCAGCACCTTCATCCAACTGGGTGCCCATCAACCATTTGCCGCCGTCAATGACTACCGCTTCTGCCCCCAGCGCTTGGGCGCCTGCGGCGGCTTCCAACCCGAGCAGGCCGCCACCGATGGTAGCGACCACCGGGGTGCGGCCCAACGTGGTCTTCAGTTCCTTGACCTTTTCGGCGATGGACCAGACATCTTCCAGCGTGCGGTACACGAAGGTGTGCTCGTTGCCGGTGATTGGCAACGTGGCTGCATTGGATCCGGTGGCAAGCACCAAGTCGTCATAGTCGAAGGTGCGTCCATCCGCGGTCGACACCGTGCGCTTCACGCTGTCGATAGCGATGGCCTTGGCATTGGTTTCCAAGGTGACATGTGCTGCTTCCCAGAGCTTCGGGTCGCCGAGGGTGAGATCGACCCCGGGGTTGGTCAGCGCCTGGGAGAGTGCCACGCGGTCGTAGGGAAGGTGGGTTTCTTCGGTTAAAACTGTGATGCTCAAGTCCTGCGGTGCGCGGCTGGCCAGCGCTTCGGTGAAACGGTGAGCTGCGGGGCCGCCGCCGATAACCAGGACATTGCGTGCAGTGCGTGGTGTACCCATGATCTATTTCGACTTTCGCTGGGAAACGGTGAGTTTCAGGCTGATGAGTCCACTGTAGAAAGTACGTTTTGCGCCGCAATTACACCCGTGTTTCGGCCGGAGCAATTCTCTCCACCGTGGACCAGCGGCCTAGTGAAGCTGCCGAAACATAATCGAATCATTCGGCCGGGAAATCGATTCGGTGATGCGAAAAGATTAGGAAAAACCGGCGGAATGCCGGAAGAAAAATGAATTCTGTGATGTCTCAAGACACC
>NZ_NRGT01000011.1:0-24281 GCF_002332285.1 Glutamicibacter sp. BW77
CTTGATCCTGACAGACAGGGAGCGTGCGGATGGTCAGTTACCAGTACGGTGCAAAGAGTGAAATTGATGATGACGTGTCGACCTTTTTGCTCGACTTTGGAGCCTTAACTTTTTTTGATGCGCAGGGAGAGGAGAAATAGACGTGACGTCACTGGGAAAACTGGAGCAGGTCCCACTACGTGAGGTGTGGAAACACGAAGCGTTTGACTTCACGCAATGGTTGGCACTGCCAGAGAACATCGACCAGCTTGCCGAGGTAATCCTCGGCGGTGGGGCACTTACGGTGACTGACACCGAGGTGAACGTCGGTTCTTACAAGGCAGACATCCTCGCAGTCGACTCCGAAGATCGTATTGTTGTCATCGAGAACCAGCTCGAACAGACAGACCATGACCATCTCGGCAAAATCCTCACGTACGGTGCTGGCAAACAGGCTGAGGTGCTCGTGTGGATCGTCAAGGACGCCCGGGAGGAGCACGAGAACGCCGTCAACTGGCTCAACGAGCACACCGACGACACAATCCACCTCTTCCTGATCCAGATCGAGGCCTGGAGGATCGGCAACTCGGCCGCTGCACCGCGCTTCAACGTGATCGCTAAGCCAAATGACTGGCTCAAGGCCGTGAAGCAGAACACCGCAGCTGGCTCCGTGAGTGACCTCAAGCTCCAGCAGCAGGCTTTTTTTGAGGAGGTGCGTGCTCTAGGAGAAGAGACAGCGTCGCATGTGAAGAGCTGGGCCAAGCCCCAGCCACAGCATTGGTATGACGTCCGAGTCGGGTCAGGCAAGGGCCAAGTCTCGATCACCGTCAACTCGCTGAAGTCTTACGTTGGAGTCGAATTTTACGTCAACGCCAAGGAGACGTACTTCGAGCTTGAGAGCCGTAAGGAGGAGATCGAAGATGCTCTCGCTATGACTCTCGATTGGCAAAAGTTGCCGACGAAGAGCGCGAGTAGGATCCAGATCACGAGGCCTGGCGACTTCCGCGACGATACGGCCCGGGCAGAGCTGTGCGGCTGGGCCGTGAGCATCGCTGACTCCTTCGCTCGTGTCTTCCCGAAGTATCTGTGAGGGCAGGGACGGTGGGAGGGCGGAAGATAGATCCTTTGGCGGAAGGGAAACCGGGCGATGTGAAGCCTATGGAAGCGCAGAATCAAGAGGTAAAGCTCAGGTCGCTTGCGCCTGAGTTTAAGAGCGATCATCACGATATTTACGTCCGGCACCTCGATGAAGCAGTGAAAGAACAGCGGAACCGGAACATTGCCCTCACGGGCCGCTATGGTGCCGGAAAATCGAGCGTTCTCGACAATTTCGAAAAGAAACACAAGTCGAAGACCGTCCGCATCAGCATAAACACCCTCGGCCCAGACGAGGCGGACGAGGACCTTACGAACCGGATCCAGAAGGAGCTGGTCAAGCAGCTCGTCTATCGGCTCAAGCCCGGACAAGTCCGCCGTTCGCGATTCGCTCGTCCGAAGTCGATCACGAAATGGAAGGCTTTGAGGCAAGCGCTCGGTGTCACCTGTGTCGCCGTCGGATTTATGTGGTTGTTAGGCGTCCAGCCTTCTCCAAATTGGCCCGGCGCGCAGGCGACTACGTTAGTTCAGTTTGTACTCGGTCTGCTGTTTTTCGCGCTCGTCGTGTTAGTCGTATGGTCAGTACGGTGGCTCATCGGAGATCGAATTATATCCGAAGTCACGACCGCCGGCGCGAAGATCGCTCTGGGTGATGGGCCGACTACTTACTTCGATAGCTTCCTGGATGAGATAGTCTCTTTTTTCGATGCCGTCGAGCCAGAATTCGTGATATTCGAAGATCTTGATCGTTTCGATGACCCTCAGATCTTTGAATCTCTCCGTGAACTAAATACGCTGGTTAACGCATCGGCTCAGTGGATGAGCAAAGACCAACCGATCAGGTTCATCTATGCAATCAAGGACAGCCTGTTTGAGCAGCTCGGGTCGGAAGCCTCCCTTAAGGAAGATACCCAAGCGGCCGTGAAGTCTCCCGAGCCAGAAACTGGCCAACCTGCCGCGGCTGCGGCGAAACCAAAAATCGACCTTGCAACAGAGGCCGTGCGCCGTGCAAATCGCACGAAGTTCTTCGAGATGGTAATTCCTATCGTGCCATTCCTCTCTCATCGGAATGCGCGTGATCACCTGTCAGATGCTCTGGTGGCTCTTGGATTCGGGAATGACTTCGTCTCACGGCCGCTGCTCGACCTCGTCGCGCAGCATACTACCGACATGCGCCTGATGATCAACATCTGCAATGAGTTTGCCGTTTTCGTGGAGCGTCTTCTGTGGACTGAAAACGCTGCACCTGGCATGTCGGCCGATCATCTCTTCGCGCTCGTGGCCTACAAGAACTTTCACCTCGCCGACTTCGAGAAAATTGCACAGCGGACGAGTGACCTCGACAACCTGGAGAAGTATCATCACGACGATGTTCGCTCTTTGATCGACGACCTGCAGCTCAAACGCCGTAAGTCGAATAGACTCGAAGAGCATCGTCAGCGTAGGTCCGAGACTGCGGCAGTGCTCGGTCAACGACTCAATGACATGAAGAGCATGTTCCCGGAAGCATACCCATTTGCCATAAAAGTAGGGGATAAGCCCTTTGGTTTCGAGGCAGTCGATTCCGTGGAGTTCTGGGAACGTATCTCGGCGACTCGGTCTTTCACCATAACCCAGGCACGCACTGGGCACGTGGCACAGGTAAACTCGATGCTCCTTAGCCGGGTATTCCCCGAGCTCGCAGACTCCGCCCGGTGGCGAGAGCCAACGCCTGATGAATTCGATAGCGTTACAAATCGGTATGACGACCAGATCGCGGCACTGAGGGGTGCAGATTTTATCGCTCTCGCCCAGAATGAATATGCACAGGAAGCCCACGCTACATTTAAACAGCGGATCAACAGTGTACTGAAATCCAAGCTTGCTTGTGACCTCGTGCTGAAGGGTTTCATTACTCGGAACTATGCCGAGTACTCAGCGATTTTCTATGGCAGTTTCGTCGGTGTCGATGTGGCCTACTTTTATAATCACAGCGTCCAGCCAAACGAGATGTACCGTGACTTTCACTTCACATCGGAGAACGCCGTGAGCAACCTGCTAGAGCAAGTTCCGTCGGACTTCACGAGCTCTGTGAGCGCACTGAACATCGAAGTCGTCGACCACCTGCTGACGTACGATCTCGGGCGTGCGAAGGAGATAGTGGCGTACATCGCCTCCCATGAAAGGAGCAGCGACGTGCAATCGTTTCTAGACGCCTACTTCAGCACGTCGTCGGCCGAGCACGAACTTCTCGCCGGGCTGCTTGCTGCGCATCCATTATCCTCCGCATTCGATTACTTGGCCCGCAACGACTCGATTCCGGACGGCGAGACAAGACTGCGAGTGTTCGACGCGGCTCTATTGAGTGCTCAGTCCGCCGATATGTATGAACTTGGCAAAGATGCGACCGAGTTCATCGACATTTATCACTCGCGCATGAATGCTATTTCTGGTGAGCAAAGCTCTATTCAAGTAGCGCGAGTATTTGAGATATTAAAGTCGGCAAAACTGGTGGTGCCCGAGCTGAGCCACATAAGCGAGGCACTTCGCAGACACGTCGTCGATGCGTACATGTACGAGATCAGCATCCCCAACCTAATGCTGGCGCTCGGGTTCGAGGGAACTCCCACTCTTGACGTTGTCAGGAAGAACAAACATGTATGGGAGCATTGCCGTTTGCGGATTGACGACTATCTCAAGGTTATACAGACTGAAAAGACTGTTGAATGCTTTATTGAGTCCGAGCAGGTACTTATTGAAGTTATCAACGAGCAGCAGGAGGCTTGGACTGACGACCAACTCGTATCTGTCATCGAAGGCAGCGCCGTGAATGTAGTGGTCACCAATCTCCAAACGATTTCGGAGTCGGTCTGGCCTATGCTGGTAAAGACTAACCACGTTCTGCCTTCGACGACTAATGTCGTCCTATACGTGGATGCGCACGGCGTGGATGAGCATCTCTCCGGGCTTCTCTCCTCAGACGGCGACGAAACCGTTGAATTGCTGGACCCCGACGAGATCGAGGACGATCGCCGCGCCGCGCTCGCGATCCAGTTCCTGAACGCGTCGGAGCATCTTACGGCGAAGACGCGTGTGGCGCTCGCGATTCGGGTGATGCCGGACGCGGGTTTCGACCTCGCTTCAATTGCTCCCGATGAGGGACATCTCTTGGCATACGGGCTCGAAGCGGGACTGTTCGAGGATGATCTCGGCACTTTCGCCCACTTCGCACCGGGCGGCTGGGATGCGATGTCCGAAGCTTTCGAGACGTCGGAGAACGTTGCTGATTTTCTGTCGCCTGAGATCGTGCAAGGATTCGTCGCTGAATTCCTTGGTAGTCCGAAGATTTCCAGGAGTCTCAAGCAGATTGTGATCGATCACCTACCTCAGTACATCACGACGGATGATTCACGTGCGCTACTCGCTGCGGGCGAATTCGCCCGCGCGGAATCAGTCAAGCTGCCTCTGGAGGAAATTCGGCGGGTCGCACGAGTTACCAAGGCCCCCAGCGTCGTTGCTCGTCAGTTGGTACTGGCAAATAACGAGCTCGACGCGGACGAGGTCATCGAGATTCTCACATACCTCGGAACGCCTTATGACAAGTTTGGTGGAGGACCGGGCATGAAATTCGATCACCCTGGTAGCGTTCCCTCCCTAGACACTGTATTTAAACATCTTCAAAAGGCGGGCCGGATCCAGATAACAAAGAAGCCCTTTGGGTCTGGGAAAATCGTGGAAGTACTTGTCTAGTGTGCACGGCCCTCGGATGGGCGTACCACGGCATCTTTTGGCCAGTCACCCCTCGAACGCTACCCCCTGTTGGTGACACATATCTGTCCCAGTGCGCTTGTACAGTATATTCGAGACCACGATCCAGCGTCTTCGTGGAATCGATCCGCTTATTAATAAAGGAGAAAAATGGCGTCTTGGGGATATCGCGTCTACACGTTCGAATTACTTTCGGGACAGGAAACTCTCGCGCAAGAGATCCCGCAGCATCGTGAGCACTTAATTGATGTCCTTGACCTAGTTGGCAAGCAGACAAGAGTTGGAAAGCCCCACGGTGAGACGCCAGAAATACTCGATGAAGTTGTAGACGCAGATGACTCATCTTTGAAAGACCATTACACGAAGACTGAGCCAACACTCACCATCAGAAACCGAGCTTATGATTCTGCTCTCGGCGTGATCCACGCAAGCATCGCTTTGGGCGAGCGTGGGCTTCATGATTATGCGGTTAATCCGGAAGACGGAACTGACCGCGTTCCAGTCAGCGAACGTTCCGCTGAAACGCCCCGCCGAGTCGATGTTTTCTTCGCAACGTCACAATTTGAGGGACTTCTAGTTGCTGAGGTTGTCGGGATGAAAGATCCGCTGTCTCTCTTAGTGCCGTGGATCCGCAAGGTCTCATCTGAGCAGCGCAGAGCGCAACTCAAAAAAATCGATGAGGAAAGCGAACACTTCAATAGCGCGGGAGAGAAAATCAGTAAGACGGCGGCCAAAAAGTTGGTCCCGAAAGCTATTCGGATTCGAGCCACGAGGGTTGCGGATCCAGTTCTTCTACAGCAGATCTTGAATGACATTAAATCCATGGATACCGAGTTCACCCAATTGGATGAAAACAACAGAGAGACTAATAAGCGGCTAATCGTTAAAGTCACTGAAAAGTCTGCACAGAAGAATATCGTCGAGCGTCTTATCAAGAAAGACATGGACCCCACCAGCTCGATAATCAAACAGACCCTCGAGGACCTCAACGTCGATCAGACCGGACTAGAAACCGCGAATGTAGATGTGAACACTGTTAAAGCTCATATTCGCAGTAGTGAAGGGAATACGACTCTTGTCCCAGGCAAGCTGTCAGAGCTTTTCAACTACCGGTTCAAGAGTGCTGGTCGTCCGTCAAACATTCCTTATTACATGACGGTGCTTGCTAAGTTGGAGCAGTTGAAAAAACCCGCACAGATCGCGCTGCGCGTCCCGGCGGACACTGAAATGCTGGAATGGATCGAGATTGAGGAGGCCATATGGGACCCTCAACCGATCGAAACTTACGCGTAGCCGTTCCGAATTGCCATTTCGGTTTCGGAGTAT
This sequence comes from Glutamicibacter sp. BW77, assembly GCF_002332285.1. NCBI lineage: Bacteria > Bacillati > Actinomycetota > Actinomycetes > Micrococcales > Micrococcaceae > Glutamicibacter > Glutamicibacter sp. BW77. The sequence continues at coordinate 6,148 of NZ_NRGT01000011.1, forward strand.
TCATTTTTGTCGTGAGTGTTGGGGTGCTCATCGCGCTGGATGCTCGCGCTTCTGAATTCGACACGATTGCGAGTGCTCTCGGTCTCTATTCGGCTAGTCTGCTTGGTGTTTTTAGCATCCTGACTTCATGGAGAAATGCCATAGTAAATCGGAGGAGCCGATACCAGCAAGTTGAAGATAAATGGCGAATCGTCATCGACCGATCTGTGATGTTCTCGTTGCGTGGGTCATCTGTTTCATTTCTGCTGATGTTATACGGAGTGATTGCGCCAGCTGTCAAGACTCAAATCGCCTTACTCCTCGATCCTATTGTTTACTCGTGGATTGCCAGAAGTACTAGCGCTTTGGCCATCTCCGGCGTAGTCATCCTGGGTCTAATTTCTTTACAGATCGTTCGTGATGTCACAGCCGTCTACGGTTGGAATAATTTCGTTGAAGAGCAGGATGCAATAGTTCAGGCACAGCGGGACACAATCAACGAATCAAAATCGGTGAAACCGTATTAGTGATTACTATTCTTTAGACCACAAAACGAACGACAGTGGCAGGCCATTTCCAGTGCTTCGTTTCGAGAGTCCACTAGTCAGTTTGGCCCCGTCTCTACCCCTAACTTAAGAATTTTTATTAATAGTAGGAGTAACAACCCGATTGCTTATAGAGGCCAGACCATTTCATACGGCGAAAGAAGGCGGTGAGAGCAGCCTTGCATCAATCTGGGCGTTTTGGAAGCCAGCGAAGTCCGTTTGAATGTTTAGCATCTAGACCCCGTTCCTCTTGTAAGGGAACGGGGCCAGGATCCTTTTTGGCCTAACCGTTTCGTCTAATGACGACCAGTCGAATCTAAGGCATCGGCAGTGGCTCATCGATGGGCTGCGCCTTGGCGCTGATATCGATTCCCAGATCCTTGGCGAACACCGTCCGAGTTCCGGTGTAGACCCCGTCCTTGTTCTCGTCGAGTTCGAAAACTCGGGCTCCACGAAGGTCGTGGTCCTCAGTTCCGCCAAGGCCGTAGGTACCGAATCCGGTGCCCGGGGCGTAGCCCAGCTCGATGCCGTAGTAGTCGCCTTTGAAGGTATTGATATGGTCGTGGCCGCAGTACACACCACGAACGTCTCCGCGCTCCTGCAATGCAGAGAACATGCCGGAGTTGAATGCTCCCACATAGATGCCTTCGTTCTTGACGCCTTCGATGGAGTGCTTTGCCACGGCTTTCTCGTGGTCGGCATCATTCGAGGTGAACTGGGAGCCGTACCACATGTGGTGGTGTTCCCAGAGTGGGATATGGAAGAACATCAGGGACTGGACATTGCCATAGCGTGCTTCGGTGGCCTTGGAAGCTTCGCGGTACCAAGCGATCTGCTCGGGGCGGATCCAGTCGTAGGACATGAGGCCCTCAAAGTCCTGTCCGCTAATAGTCTTTGGCGCGTAGCGATTTGAATCGAGCAGCCAGATACCGAAGACGGGCTTGGCGTTCTTAGAAGAGGCGATCAGCAGCTGGGAGTTCGATTCGCCTTGGATCTTGTCATTTTTCGAGTTGGTGTTGAACTTGTAGCCGCGAATGAAATCGAGAATTTTGGCATCCGTCATATTCGTGCCGTTGGGCATTGAGTCCTCATCATGGTTGCCAAAGGTCAGCGCCCAGGGAATGCCCCGGGATTCCATGGGCTGGACAACGTTATTGATGGCCTGCTTGACCTCGGTGGTGGTTTTCGGCGAACCATTGATGACATCGCCGTTGATGAGCGCGAAGCCTGGCTTTTCGGTATCCAGTACCTTGTCCATCAGCTCCAGGGTGCGGCGATCGGTGCGCGGGCCATCCTGGGTGTCGTTGAACTGGACGATCTTGAACTTGCCGTCTGCCGCGAACTTAAGCTTCGGGGTTGCCGCTGACGCTTTCTTGGACGGGGCTGCGGTCGCCGCTGTGCTGCTAGCAGCAAGTAATCCGGTAATAGCTGCAGCGGTGCTGCCGATCAATACTCCGAGACGTGGGACAGATGAAGAATTGCTCACCGAAGTTCCTTTCAAATGGACTTGGTGGCCCGACCGTCATTTGGTGGGCCGATAACCACTAGATCGTAATGATGTCCGGCGACCGGACGATGAAATTTAGAAGTCGCCTTTTGGCATTGCGTATAAATAAAATCACCGAACATGCATGGACAGGAGAAGGTCTGCGCGTAGGTGGATCAGGTCACATTATTTTTGATCCTAAACATCAAACGTCTAATGTTTAAACGTGATCGCCAACTCATCTGAACAGCCAGTCCCGCCTGATGCCTCGCAAGCCCGAAAATCCCCGTGGGTGGTCGGCGCCCTTGCCGTCGCCGCGGTGATCCTCGTCGGGTTGAATCTGCGCATGGGTATCTCCTCCGCCTCGCCGCTCTTCCACGAGCTGCAGGAAATGCTGGGCTATGGCACCTTTATCGCCTCGCTGCTGCCCACAATCCCGGTGCTCTGCTTCGCGGTGGCTGGTGCCGCGACCAGCTTGGTGATTCGCCGTACCGGCCTCGAATTGGGCATTGCCCTTTCCTTGCTACTGCTCACTGCTGGCTTGGCCCTGCGAGTAGTCGATTCGACCTGGGCGCTATTGGCGGGCACCGTGGTGGGCATGAGTGGTCTGGCTATTTGCAATGTGGCCATGCCTTCCTTCATCCGCGAGCATCACGGGCACCGTTCGGCGTCTATGACCGCCGTCTACACGACAACCATGTCAATCGGTGCGACCTTCGCCTCCGCGGTCAGCATCCCTCTGGCGATGCAATTAGGGTCGCCGACAACAGCCTTGGCTTTTTGGGCGATACCGGCCAGCCTGGCACTGCTGGCATTTGTCCCCTTGTCTATCTCTGGAAACCGCACGAAGCCCGCTGCGGGCGCGCATGTCTCACCTTGGCCGTTGCTGGCCACGGGCAAGGGTTTGCTATTCACCACGGTCTTCGGAATTCAGTCGCTGCTGGTTTACACGGTGATCAGTTGGCTGCCGCATATTCTCATCTCACGCGGGTTGGAGCCGGCGGCCGCCGGGCTGATGCTCGGAATTGTGCAGGGAGTGAGCATTCCGGCAGTCTTGGTTATGCTGTGGATGGCTTCGAAGCCGGGTTTGCTGCGCAGCGCCTTTGTGCTGACTACAAGCTGCTCGGTACTCGGCTTCCTAGCCTTGCTGGTTCTGCCCGTTGAATTGTCCTTGATCAGCTCGATCCTCATCGGACTGGGATTCGGCGTTTTCCCGCTGGTTATGCTCATGCTCAGCCGCAGTGGTGGAAGCGCAGAAGAAACCACGGCCTTGTCCACTGTGGCCCAGTCGGTAGGCTACTTGATTGCGGCCTTGGGACCCTTCGTGCTGGGTTTGCTGCAAGGCGCCTTGGGATCCTGGACCTTGGGACTGACGATCGTGCTGGTCTTCGCCGTAGTTCAGTTGGTGTTCGGCTTCAAGCTCGGAGGTCTGCGCACCGAGGCCGATCCCCGGCAGTTGGTCGAAGTTGATGGTTCGGCCGAAGTGGAGAAATCATGAGCAACATGCCAATGCGCCCACCGCTGGCCGATGAGGTCGTTGCCCGGCTGAGCGATGCAGTAACGCAAGGACGCTGGGCTGTGGGGGATCGCATTCCGGCGGAACCCGAACTGATCGCCGAACTGGGAGTTTCGCGCGGTACCCTGCGCGAAGCAATTAAGGCTCTAGCTCGCACAGGCATGTTCGAAGTGCGCAGGGGAGACGGCACCTATGTGCGAGCCACCAGCGAAATCAGCGGAACCGCGCAACGTGTCTATCGGGAACACTCCGACCAGGATGTGTTGCAGGTGCGTTTTGCCTTGGATACGCAGGCCGCCCGTCTCGCTGCGAAGGCCTCCGACGTGCAGGTGATACAGCGGTTGCGTACCCTGCTTCGTCATCGTAGCGATGCGTGGCAGGAGCAGGACTACCTAGCATGGTCGCAGGCTGACTGGCAGTTCCACCTTGAAGTGGCGCGTGCTTCCGGAGTTCCGCTGCTGCATGAGATTTACGAGAGCTTTGGCGATGTCTTCCACGGCACCAAGATGGTCCAGCGCCTGACGGAGGGATTTGACGGTTGCCTGCGCGAGGGGCATGAGTCTCTGGTGGATGCTATCGAAGCCGCCGACGATGAAGCGGCCGCCCGAACAGTTATTGCCAACCTCGATTACTGCATGAGTTGGATGCCTTAATCGCAGACACACACGTCGGCACTGAGGTGCGTGCTAACTTTATGAATGGTTTTTGGGGCCAGTGCCGCGGCTAAAGGAAATTAGGATTGTGCTGGGAATCCAACGAAATGCAGCAGGCGCGAGATCTTGGCCATGTGTAAGTCAACAATGAATTTGAATTCAGCGGCTCGCAAAGCTGTAGGCTTCGTTGCTGTCTGCCAAATAACCTCAAATGGTACTTCCGTTCTGACGACTTGGTGTGTAACCTCGGGACATCTCTAAGGCGTTCAATCAACTGCGCAGCGGCACGATCGGCTCAGTGGCGCTTTTCCTTGCCTCCAAAGGGACCATGCCAATCAGCGGTTTACGAGGACGGCCTACTACTCAACGCAAGAATGAGCGGTCCCATCAAACCATGCAGCGCTTTTTGGAAGCTAACAAACCCCAAGACCTTGCCGACCTACGCAAGCTCATCACCCGCTATCATGAGCACTATAACCGGCGCGGTCCGCACCAAACGCTGAATCAGTCGACACCCGAAATTACCTGGCAGACTTTGGACCATTCTCCGGCGATCGAGCCGATACATTTATCCGTGTTGCAGGCAAAAGCAGCTGAATATCTGCGCAACCGCATACTTAAGCACAGTGCCCTGGGCAAGGCGAGCATTGCGGTATCCAAGACGGGCGAGATCATCGACGCAAGCCTACTCAAGGAACCCGCTACGGGTTTGGCAGCGAATCAGATGCTGGTTGACGTCGCGAAGGATCAACAGAAAGCTTTCTATAAGGGACTGCATATTTCTGTGCCTCAAAGTTGGCCGGCCGTCAGTATTGCAGGACCGTGACCGATGAAGAATACCTCATTTTGGATCCTGACGCCGGCGAGGTAGTCATGTCGTTCCCCTTGCCACTGACCGCCCTGTATAGGAACGGTCAGTTGTCGCATCCTACTCGATTCGGAGAATCCAAATGTTGAATGCTTCGAAGCAGTGGGAACACAACGCTGAGCATTATCGGAAAGAGTAAGCACTTCGGGAATCGCAGATGCCTGAAGTTTTCACCGACGATTGAACGCAATGGCGGACGGTCCACGTGCCATCCCGCGGGCATTGGATGGCACGTGGTACTTGTGCACAAAGCTATGAGACTAACTGTCCACGAAGTATCGAGCTTCGGTGTCCACGATGTGATGAGGTTACACACCAAGTCGTCAGAACAGAAGTACCGTTTGAGTCTATTTTGCATTCAAGAGTTTGAGGCGTTATATCGCACGTTAGTTGTTGGAGACTGGTGGGTTCAGGCCTCGTTTACACCACGGATCCTGAAGATCCGGATAAGCTGGGCAATTTTTCTTGCGACAACCTAACTGAAATGAGGAATCCTATTGCTCGTTTGATTGAAGAAGACTAGTTAATTCCGCTGCCAAAACACATTTCTGAGATACTATCTGATAGAGAAACTACTTAGGTGCGTCCTTGGGGGAATTTAGTGAGCACTTATCACCGGAGAGGTCATTATCGGCGGGGTAAAGATGGGCGATCTCATTGGGTATCAGGACATGATGTAACTCGATCTTCGGGCAGCAAAAATTACTATCGTTCCAGTCAGACCGCGAAGAATTCTTACATCACCCTTCAACAACAGATCAGGTTATGGCTCTCTGAACTGTCGATAGTTGCGTACCCTGAAAGTCCCCGACGACCTAATTCAACTTGCCCTGTTTGCGGGGCAGCAGTCTGGTTCTTCCGTAATCGGTGGGGCGGTTGCGCTTATTTTGATGGAATTGGGCAACCTTGGCCATTACATCCATGTCTGGACTTAGCCAAGAATGCAGAGAACTTTGATACGCGCCAACGTGGTCCTTCAGAGTCTAGCGGTACATTCGGTCCAAAATGGGGTGGCATTGACGTACGAGAGTCGGGCCGTAATTTTGAGAACAGCAGCACTCCGGAAAATAATTTCCACTCCCGCGTTCAGCGCCCAAGTGACAGGAATTTAGTAGACAATATTAGGGGCAGGCGAAGTCCGTGGGATGCAACTTCCGTGCAGTCTGCGTCTGATGATAGACAGCTTGGCTGTTGTTTAATATTTGCGATAATAATGATAATATCAATAATTGTCACTATTGTGGATACTTTGAATTGAATTGATTTTCGCACTTTCTACCCTATGCGTTTGAAGCAGGAAACTTTCCAGTGGGTGCGCGAAGTGAGATATTTTGCGATGAAGTATAACTTCATTTTTCAAAATAAATTTCGAATACTGGTTTGTCGGTACTTGGAGAGCGGTGGAAATTCAGCTCATTTTGAAGCGACAAAAAGAAGTAAGATCTGAAGGTAGATCCGTCTGTATATTTAGGTTTAAATGTTAGTTTCGACAAAGCATCGTAATTTTTTCTAATACTACGGCCACTTATTTATACGGCCTTCATGCGGGCCACGTTCTCCTGCACCACAGCCTTGAAATCGCCACCGGACGCCGCAAAGGTATTGCGCTGCAGCTGGTACTCGGCGCCACGTTCAATCAAGCGGATGATGCCCTGAAGTTCGTCGGTGCAGCCCAGCTGCTCGGCTACCGGGGCTAGGCGCTTCACTTCGGCGCGCAGGTGGTCAGTAACTAGCATCTCGTCGCCCTGAGCGTTGAGGATGATGATGGCGTCCAGACCATATCGGGCAGCCCGCCATTTGTTCTCCACCCGGTACCAAGCCGGCATGACCGGAATCTTGTACCCGGCCTCAATTGCCATGGACATGTCGTGGACCAAGCACTGGGTCAAAGCAGTAATGGCTGAGATATCTTCTAACGAACTCATTCCGTCACAGATACGCATTTCCACGGTACCTAGGCGATTGACCGGGCGGACATCCCAACGAATCTCAGAGATGTCATCGATAACACCGGTGTGGAGCATATCGGCCACGTAGGCTTCGTACTCCGACCATGAATTAAAGTGGAAAGGAATCCCTGCGGTTGGCAGCTGCTGGAACATTAATGCACGCTGCGAGGCGTAGCCGGTGTCTTCTCCACCCCAGTATGGGCTGGAGGCGCTAAGTGCTTGGAAATGCGGCTGGTAGTTGATCAGACCATCGGTGATCGGCAGTGCCTTGTCACGGTCATCAAGCCCTACGTGTACGTGAATGCCGTAGATGACCATCTGCCGTCCCCACCATTGGGTACGGTCAATCAGGTTGGCATAACGCTCTTTGTCCGTTACTGGCTGTGAGATCGGGGCGGCAAAGGGATGTGAGCCAGCTGAATACAAAGCCACCCCGTGTTTAGTGGCTACCTCGTTGAGCATGCGCACGTTGGTGCGTAGCTCTTGCGCAGCCTCTGCCACGGTGTTGTGAACTCCGGTGACCACCTCAACGGTGTTCATCAGCAGTTCGGGTTTCACCGTGGGGTGCTCATCCTCGCTGCCTAGCCCTGCGTCTTCCTTGAGTTGATCAAGGATTTTTTCGGCGACCGAGCATAAGTCCGCACTTTCGCGATTGACCAAAGCGATTTCCCATTCAACACCAATGGTGGACTGAGATGACTTGGCGAACTCGATTTTCTGCACGGCGCTCCTAATGCTGACGTCTCGGACGGAAGGCTCCGGAGCCGAATAAAACTAGACGGTTAAACCATCGAATTATTCGAAGGCCTTCCTTGCTTATTGTAAGTTTTGCGCGACCCCTTCCAAGACATTTATCCCGTGGGAGGTGCATCACTATAGATTAGTGCGGTTCCACCTCGACGGCCACACGATTCTGACCGATGCGGGCAAGAATGAGAGTTGCGTGCTTCTTAGCCGACTTCGGGGCACCGGCCAGCAAGATGCGGCGCAGCTCCTCAGGCAGCACATCCACTCCGCGCTTTTTGATATCCAAGCTGCCAATGCCGTTGGCCTTCACCCAGGACTTCAGCTTCTTCACGTTGTAGTCGTGGGCTTCCAAGACTTTGAACCCGCGGGCGAATGGGGTCTGCAGCTGCTCTGCATGCGTGAAGTAGGCGATGTGCTCATCCAGCAAGTGCCCACCGGTGGATTCGAGCAGTGTGGAAATCAGGTGCGAACGAATCACCGCACCATCGGGTTCATAGAGGTGTGCTTCGAGTTCGCCTACGGGAGCCAGCGGATCCTGATCCACAGTGAGCTCGCTGGTCAGCTCGTGAGCGCCGGTCTTGTCGATGACCAATGCCGCGCGAGCCACGTTGGGGCGTTTCAGCTTGCCGAACCACAGTCCTGCTTCAACGACCGAGCCGTGATCAGAAATCCACACGGCTTCGGCGCCGTGGGGGATTGCTTCATGCGGCAGCCCTGGGCCTAGCTTCACTCCAACATCAAGGCCTGAGTCAACGAGCTTCTCAACAAACGATAGGGGAGGCGAGAAGGCCTCCGGGTCAAAGAGTCGTCGTGTGCTGCCTGCAACGTCGGTGCGACGAGCTGGGTCTAGCCAGACACCGTCAATGCCGGTGAGGTTTACGTCTTCGGCGCTTCCATGAACTACACGTGCTTCCTCAAAAGGCATCAAGTTCAGCGTGGTGGCCGCGGCAGTAGTTTCATCTTGCTCAACTGCGGTGACCTTGAGCCCGGCACTGGCCAGGGCGATGGAGTCCGTGCCAATTCCGCATCCCAGGTCTGCCACGTGAGTGCTACCGGCCTGGACAAATCGACGAGTGTGAAGCCCGGCAATCATCAGGCGGGTGGCCTGTTCAAGCCCGGCGGGGGTGAAGATCAAGGTGTCTGCGAAGGGGCCAAACTTGACCCGGCCGCGGAAGCGCAGCTCGGCTTGGGAGATAACGGCGCGCACCACCTGGGCATCATGCCCTTCCTTGCGCAGTTTTTCATTCAACGACCAAGCGGCATCCTTGGTTGCCACCATCGACGGGTCGACGGTCGCCAACAGAGCCCATCCCTCGGGAGAGAGGAGAGCGGCGAATTGGTCGTTGAGTGCTGAATCATTTGAAGCCTGGGCCATGGAACAAGCCTATCGTTATCTGGCGCCCTTCCCGGCGTTCAAGTTTTGGAGGCTTCTGGGCACCCGCGGCGGACACATTATGACAAATGTGCGTCATATTGAAACGAGTTGTTCCGTGTTCCAAGGCCTGGTGAAAAGCAGTGGGATAAGAGATGTTTCCGGGTTTGGTATGTATGCGCGCGTCGGAAGAACATGAAGTTGGCCTACCCCTTGGGTAAGGAGTACTAATTCATGCATGGGTCAAGGCCAAGCAATGCATGATTCTTGGATGGGGCACCTCCCGTCCCGGTCATGGGATGAATGGCCAATGCCTTAGCCTTCTCCGGCTCACAATGCGCGACGTCGAAACCCTTAGTGCTCGTAGGTGGCTTCTTTCCTTGATGGGGGAGGGGCGCGCCGCCTTGCTGCCCGCTGTGGCGCACGTCGCATCAACCCCACCTTGTCGTGTTGTATGTCACCTGTGAGCAAAGTATTCCTAACTGAAGACCTTCCCAAGGGCCCGCAACGTGGCGGCGACCCAACGGACACAACATCAACAGGTACGAACCAGGAGAATCAGCTCAAGCGCGGGCTAAGCAGCAGGCATCTGCAAATGATCGCCATCGGTGGGTCCATCGGCACCGGGCTGTTTGTCGCTTCCGGAGGAAGCATCGCCCAGGCTGGACCCGGCGGAGCGTTAGTGGCCTTCGCCGCGGTAGGCCTGATGGTCTACCTGCTCATGCAGTCCTTAGGTGAAATGACCGCCAAGATTCCCGTGGCCGGATCCTTCCAAACTTTCGCTACCCGTTTCGTCTCACCATCTTTCGGCTTTGCCATCGGTTGGAACTACTGGTTCAACTGGGCCATTACTGTCGCTGCCGAGCTGGTGGCCGCAGGTATCGTGATGAGCTTCTGGCTACCCGATGTTCCCGGCTGGGTCTGGGCAGGCGGGTTCCTCATCGTGCTGACGGCACTCAATGCGCTGTCTTCCAAAGCCTTCGGCGAAGGTGAATTCTGGCTGGCGCTCATCAAAGTTGTCGCGGTGATAGCGTTCATCCTCGCCGGTGTGCTGATGATCTTCGGGATCTTAGGTAGCAAAACCGACCCACTGGCCAACTGGCGCGAAGGCCAAGATGTCTTCAATGGGGGATGGCTGTCCATCGTGGCGGTCTTCATGATCGCCGGGTTCTCATTCCAGGGCACCGAGCTGGTGGGTGTGGCCGCCGGAGAAGCTAAAGACCCGCGCCGCGAAGTACCCCGTGCGGTGCGTACGGTCTTCTGGCGCATCATGCTTTTCTACATCGGCGCAATTTTCATCATCGGTACCTTGCTGCCATTTACCGACCCGAGCCTATTAGCCAGCGGCGAAGCCGATGTGGCTTCCTCACCGTTCACTTTGGTCTTTGAACGTGCAGGCATTGCCTTCGCCGCCGCGGCGATGAACGCTGTCATTCTTACCGCGATTCTCTCCGCCGGTAACTCCGGGCTCTACGCCTCCACCCGCATGCTGTACTCCATGGCACATGACGGCAAGGCGCCAAAGATTTTCGGTCGCACCAACTCCCGCGGCGTGCCCATCTTCGCGTTGCTAGCTACCGCTGCTGTGGGCTTGTTCGGATTCCTAGCGGCGCTGGTCGGCCAGGGAGCCGCTTATGCCTGGTTGCTCAACGTCTCGGGATTGTGCGGATTTATTGTCTGGGTGGGTATCGCCGTCTCGCACTACCGGTTCCGCCGAGGCTATGTAGCCCAAGGTTATGATCTGTCCGACCTGCCCTATAAGGCACCGCTCTTTCCGCTGGGCCCCATTGTTGCTTTCGTGATGCTGCTGGCGGTCATTGGCGGGCAGAATTTTGAGGCGGTGGTTGCTGGCAAAGGACTGGAAGTGCTTTCCGCCTATATCGGCTTGCCGCTATTCCTCGGCTTATGGCTGATTCACCGATTCGTCACGAAATCCAAGGTAGTGCCATTAATGCAGATGGATTTGTCCGCTCCAGCCGATATCGAGGAATCGGCTAAAGTCCGCTCTGCGCGAACCGGTGTGACGAACTAGGGCAATGATTAGCACTCGCCTTGACCGAGTGCTAATTCACAGCCTAAAGTCTTCAGTGGGTGTCCATTTGGAATAGATTTTTGTCTATTTTAAATTGACACACCGCCTGACTGGATCACACCAACTGGCACCGCGACGACGGTTGGTCCAATGCCATAGGGCGAAACCCTACATTCATTGGTTCATACACGAAAAGGAGAGACCATGTCTGTCTCCATTAAGCCACTCGAAGACCGCATCGTCATCAAGCAGGTCGAAGCCGTGACCACCACCGCATCCGGTCTGGTCATCCCTGACTCCGCTAAGGAAAAGCCACAGGAAGGCACCGTTGTTGCAGTGGGCCTTGGCCGCATTGACGACAAGGGCAACCGTATTCCTTTGGACGTTGCTGAAGGCGACGTAGTCCTGTACTCGAAGTACGGTGGAACCGAAGTTAAGGTCGGCAACGAAGAGTACCTAGTACTTTCGGCTCGCGACGTTCTGGCAGTCGTCGTAAAGTAACGCCAACCTCGTAGTTCAATCGGTTTCAACCCCTAGTTTGATCAATGATCCATTGGGTTCGGGATCGAACTGCGACCTATGCTATTTCAGGAGTTAGTGCATGGCTAAGCAGCTAGCATTTAATGAGGAAGCGCGACGCGCCCTCGAAGCGGGCATTGATAAGCTCGCAAACACCGTGAAGGTCACCCTCGGCCCACGCGGTCGTAACGTGGTCCTCGCCAAGAGCTGGGGCGCACCAACGATCACCAACGACGGTGTCACCATTGCGCGTGAGATCGACTTGGAAGATCCATACGAGAACCTTGGCGCACAGCTGGCCAAGGAAGTTGCCACCAAGACCAATGATGTTGCTGGCGACGGCACCACCACCGCGACCGTGCTGGCACAGGCACTGGTCAAGGAAGGTCTGAAGAACGTAGCAGCCGGCGCTGCACCAGGCGATATCCGCAAGGGTATTGAACTGGCAGTGGAAATTGTTGCCGAACGCCTGAAGGCTAATGCCGTGGCAGTCGAAGACAAGGTTGCCAACGTGGCATCGATCTCCGCACAGGATGAAGAAATCGGCGACCTGCTCGCCGAGGCCTTCAAGACCGTGGGCACCGATGGTGTTATCACCATCGAAGAATCCTCCACCACCGCCACCGAACTGGTCCTCACCGAGGGCATGCAGTTCGACAAGGGCTACCTGTCCCCACAGTTCATCACCGACGCAGAACGCCAGGAAGTTGTCCTGGAAGACGCAGTAGTGCTGATCAACCCTTCCAAGATCTCCACCGTGGCAGAATTCTTGCCACTGCTGGAAAAGGTCTTGGAGACCAAGAAGCCACTGCTGATCATTGCCGAGGACGTTGAGGGCGAAGCCCTTTCCACCTTGGTAGTCAACAAGCTTCGTGGCCTGCTGAACGTGGTCGCCGTGAAGGCTCCAGGTTTCGGTGACCGCCGCAAGGCAATGATGCAGGATCTCGCGATCCTCACCGGTGCCCAGGTTGTCTCCGCCGAACTAGGTCTGCAGCTTGACCAGGTTGGCACCGAGGTTCTTGGTTCCGCACGCCGCGTAACCATCACCAAGGATTCCACCACCATCGTTGATGGCGCCGGAACCGAAGAAGACGTTGCAGAGCGCGTAGCCCAGCTACGTGCCGAGCACGCTCGTACCGATTCCGAATGGGACCGCGAAAAGCTGGCCGAACGTCTGGCCAAGCTTTCCGGTGGCATTGGTGTCATCAAGGTAGGTGCCTCCACCGAGGTTGAACTCAAGGAACGCAAGCACCGTATCGAGGACGCTGTGTCCTCGACCCGTGCAGCGCTCGAAGAGGGCATCGTTGCCGGTGGCGGTACCGCACTGGTTGACGCACTGTCAGCACTGGACGAAGACGCACGCGTCACCTCCGCCGAAGGCGATATCGCCGCCGGTGTAGGAATCGTACGTCGCGCCCTGGTGCAGCCACTGTTCTGGATCGCTACCAACGCCGGCTTTGACGGCGCAGTAGTTGTCTCCAAGGTTGCAGAGACCGGACCGAACGAAGGGTTCAACGCCAAGACCGGTGTTTATGAGAACCTGCTCAGCGCAGGCGTCATTGACCCAGTAAAGGTCACCCGTTCCGCACTGGTCAACGCATCCTCGATCGCTGCTCTGGTACTGACCACCGAAACCTTGGTTGCCGAGAAGGCTCCCGAGGAAGAGGCTCACGCCCACTAAGGGATCAAACCCTTGACCGAATGCCGTCACTGCTCAGAGCTTCTGCTCTGGCCGGTGGCGGCATTTTGTTTTCTTTATTCACGGCTTTATCTAAGGCACGCCCACTGCATGCTATTTGGTTCGCCGGTACCTCGTAGCTAAAGCGCACAAGTCAGCCCATTATGGGTACTTCACTAATTAGGTCCTGCACGGTGGCACACAGCAAGTACCAAGCTCATAACGAAGTTCACTTGGTAAAATCGATGGTTGTCCGCTCAGGCCATAGTCTTAGTGGAGCACTGACCACAGAACCGACAAGGAAAGTCGCACCCGTGTCCCAAGCAATCACCAGCACTCAGAACACCGCGCCAGCCGCGGGTTTCCGTGCCGATTTGCAAGGACTGCGCGCGCTCGCCGTGCTCTTGGTGATGTGCTATCACATCTGGTTTTCCCGAGTCTCCGGTGGGGTAGACATCTTCCTGATGCTCTCAGCCTTTTTCCTCACCGGATCGCTGACTCGCAAACTCGGCAGTGGTCAGAAAGTCTCGGTTCTGGGTAACTGGTTGCACCGCTTCTCCCGATTACTGCCACAGGCAGCACTAATCATCGTGGCTACCGCGGTCACCGCCTGGCTGGTATTGCCGGCCACCGGATGGCTGGCACTGATCAACGAAGCTTTCTCCTCACTCTTCTTTAAACAAAACTGGGCCTTGGCCGAGACCAACGTGGACTACTACGCGTTTAACACCTCTGCCTCCTCACCGTTGCAACACTTTTGGTCGCTGTCAGTGCAGGGACAGATCTTCATCCTCTGGCCGGTATTGCTGGTGGTGTGTGCCTTCATCTGGCGGCGGTTCTTGTCCCGGTTCCGGTTCGAGCTCATCGCGTTCATCATGTTCGCCGCTGTCTTTGCCGGTTCGCTGAGCTACTCCATCTACTTGACCGCGGCCGATCAGCGCCTGGCCTACTTTCACACCGGCACCCGGATGTGGGAATTTGCGCTGGGCTCCATGCTCGCCCTGGCTCTACCGCTGCTCTCGCGATTGCCGGCATGGCTGCGCCGAATCGGTGGCTGGAGCGGGTTGCTGGTTATCGTTTCTTGCGGTGCACTGCTAGACGTTGAAGGACAATTCCCCGGGTATCTGGCCTTAGTGCCGACGCTGGGTGCAGCACTGCTGATCATGGCTCCGGAACCCCGGTCATGGAAGAACCCTTCCGGGATCCTGAGCCTGGCACCGCTGACCAGACTTGGTGGGCTGTCCTACGGGATGTACCTCTGGCACTGGCCACTATTGGTCTTCTACCTGCAACTGGCAGGGGTAGACCAAGCCTCACCACTGGCAGGTACGGTACTTATATTTGGGTCGATCGGCTTGTCGTGGCTGAGCACCCGATGGGTTGAAAAACCCTTGCTTCGTTTAGAACGACCGCACGGCCTGCCGATACTGGCGATGGTGCGCCGTCCGCAGCTGGTCGCACAAGCCTTCGTCATCACGCTGGTGGCGCTCGTGGCTGTCGCGCCCATCGCTGTATGGGACTCCAACGTGCAACAGCGCAAGGTGCAGGCAGCTTCGCAGTCTCCGGAGGAAAACCCCGGCGCTCAGGCTACCGCCGACTGGGATCCTTCTCCGGCCGCCCTCACCTTGCCGCTACGCACCGATTTAGACACAGAATGGCAGACGCCGGGGGATCACTGCGCGGGGAAGTACACTCCGCAAGATCCCGCGATCATGTTCTGCAATCAGGGCGGGGACCCCAACGCCGCCCCGGACCTGGTACTGCTCGGTGACTCACATATCCAGCACTGGTCCGATGCCGCCGCGGCCACCATCGAAGCGTCCGGTGGCAGCTGGGTGATGATCTATCATCCAGGCTGTCGTTACGGTTCGAGCACCATGCCCTGGGATGCCGAGGAGTGCGCCGCGTTCCAAGAGGCCGCGCAAGACTACGTCACCAAGCTGGCGCCCTCGATGGTGCTCACGGTCGCCACCCAAACCGTGGGCGCACCGGACGAGTTTGGAAACTCCGCAGCCTCCCAAGAAACCATGGTTGATGGCTACGCGGACGCGATCGATCCCTTCGTGGAAGCCGGATCCCAGGTCATCGCGATGCGTGACACCCCGCGCTTTGAGTCCTCCATTCCGGACTGTGTAGGCCGGCACCGCTCCGATGACACCGCTTGCGATGCACCGGTGGCGGACAAGCTCGCCGCGGTCAACCCAGTCGATACCTTCTTGGCCTCGCATGATTACGGCTCCTCTGTCCGTCCCTTTGAGATGACCTCACTGCTCTGCCCGGAGGGGATCCGCAAGGCGGTGATTGGCAACGTGCTGGTTTACCTCGATGATTCACACCTGTCCAAAACCTTCGTCAACAGCGCCGCCACCCGCTTCGCCTCGGCGTTTAGCGCGGCCACCGGATGGCCGCGGGAAAAAATGACGACCCGCTGACGTTAGCTTAGACACAGATCTTCGGCGAGAATCGTCTATAGGCCAAAAGAGATCTACCATTTAAGCAACCTCCGCTTTCGCTCCGAAAGGTTCTTACGTGACTGAGTTCAACCCCTTTGCCTTTGAAGGACTCACCTACGACGACGTCCTGTTGTTGCCTGGCCCAACGGACGTGATCCCCTCAGACGCGGACACCACCACCCGTTTCACCAAGCGCATCAATATCGCGACCCCGATCAGCTCCGCCGCCATGGACACCGTCACCGAGGCTTCCATGGCCATCGCGCTGGCCCGCCAGGGCGGTATCGGCGTGATCCACCGCAATCTGTCCATCGAGAACCAGGCCAGGCAGGTTGACCAGGTCAAGCGCAGCGAATCGGGCATGATCTCGGACCCGGTCACCGTGCACCCAGGTGCCACCTTGGCCGAATGGGATGACCTCTGCGCCCAGTACCGTGTCTCGGGCCTTCCGGTCATCGATGAGAACCGCAAACTGCTGGGCATCATCACCAACCGCGACACCCGCTTTGTGCCCCGCGAAAACTTCATGACCACCAAGGTCTACGAGGTGATGACCGGCATGCCGCTGATCACCGCCAAAGAGGGCGTGCCCCGTGACCAGGTCATCGAGCTGCTCTCCAAGAACCGCATCGAAAAGCTGCCACTGGTTGATGACAACGGTGTACTCACTGGTCTCATCACCGTCAAGGACTTCGACAAGGCCGAGCAGTACCCACTGGCCACCAAGGACGACGACGGACGGTTGCGCGTAGCGGCCGCAGTAGGCTTCTTCGGTGAAGGCTACGAGCGCGCGATGACATTGATTGACGCCGGCGTGGACGCACTGGTGGTAGACACCGCCAACGGTCACAGCCAGGGCGTACTGGACATGATTGCCCGCCTGAAGAAAGACCCGGCCGCCGCACACGTGGACGTTATCGGCGGCCAGGCCGCCACCCGCGAGGGTGCCCAGGCACTGATCGACGCGGGCGCCGACGCCATCAAGGTCGGCGTAGGCCCAGGTTCGATCTGCACCACCCGCATCGTTGCCGGTGTGGGCGTGCCCCAGGTCACCGCAATCTACGAGTCCGCCAAGGCCGCCATCCCGGCCGGCGTGCCACTGATCGCCGACGGCGGTCTGCAGTACTCCGGCGATATCGGCAAGGCACTGGTGGCCGGCGCCGACTCGGTGATGCTCGGCTCGCTGCTGGCAGGCACCGCCGAATCCCCAGGCGATCTGGTCTTCATGGGCGGCAAGCAGTTCAAGGCTTACCGCGGCATGGGTTCCATGGGCGCGATGGAAACCCGCGGCAAGAACACCTCCTACTCCAAGGACCGTTACTTCCAGGCCGACGCACCATCCAACGAGAAGCTGATCCCCGAAGGCATCGAAGGCCAGGTCCCGTACCGCGGCCCGCTCTCCGCAGTGGTTCACCAGCTTGCCGGTGGCCTGCGTCAGACGATGTTCTACGTCGGCGGACGCACCATCCCGGAGCTGAAGGCCCGCGGCAAGTTTGTCCGCATCACCTCAGCAGGCCTCAAGGAGTCGCACCCTCACGACATCATGATGACCGTCGAGGCGCCGAACTACCGCTCACGCTAAACGCAGCAACAAGAAATAGCGCTGGCTAAATTCCACGCACGAGTAACGCCCCGCACCTGTCCAACAGGTGCGGGGCGTTCTCGTCCCCGCCAAAGAAACTTTCTGCACTTATCCACAGTCGGTCCCACCCCCACCTACCCGGCCCACCCTTCCGCGCATACTCAAATCATGAACACCACCGCCGGGGCCACCCTCACCGAACTGCACGCGACGCTCACCGAGCTCACCGCAGCCACCGGCGAGCCAGAAAACCTCACCGGCGAAACCCTGCGGACTCTCGCCACCACCGGCACCGCCCTGTTCACCTTCCTGCGCTTACACCTCGCAGACACCACCGATCCCCGCCTCGCCCTAGAGCTCGCCACCACCGGCCAACACCTCGAAGATGAAGCAGCCCGGATCCGTGTCACCGGCGCAGACCGGCTCGCAGCCACCAACGCCCACACCCTGGATGAAACAGAACTCGACACGCTACGCACCACCGCCCCTGACACCAGCCGCCAGGCTCACCGCTGCGCTGGTAAAGCAAGCTTCCAAACCCCCGCAGCACTCCTAGCTTCCTGGACACACATCCCGTTTAGTGAAGCGAACAAACTCATCGGCGACGCCAGCGATCTTATTAGCCGCCGAGATATGGCAGGCAACCAGCTCCCACCGCGCTTTGAACACCTCGCCACGTTATTCACCACCCCAGACCCGGCACAATCACCGGCACTGCACCCATCGGTGGTGCGTGAGACCAGTCAGAAACTCGC
>NZ_NRGT01000012.1:0-1159 GCF_002332285.1 Glutamicibacter sp. BW77
TATGGCTCTGATTTTTCAAAAACGGTCACCAGCCAGTCAGATCTTGTAATCAAACACCCGTGAACCGATATGCGCTTCAAACGCCGCAACCGTAGAATCAAAAACATCACGCTGCACATTGCTGATCGCGTTCTTCGCATCATTCCACACATGCTCAATCGGGTTATGATCCGGAGCATAGGGCGGGAAATTGATCAAATGAACATCCTGCAAACTCTGCCCCGAGGCCAGTTCTGCCTGGATCAACTTGTTCTTATGCCACGAAGCGTTATCCCACACAATGACGATTTTCTTCCCCGGATTCAGGCCCACCAGCATTTGCACCGCTTCTAGGATGGTGGCGCTGTTCTGCCAATCTAAACGCAGGGTGGTGCAGTCACCGGTGTTCTGATTCAGGAACCCGATAAACGACTGGGAAGCCGTCTTCCGGTCCACTTTCAACACAGTTTTAGTGTTCTTCTTGTACCAGGCCTTGCGCACCACTGCTTCCTGATCGATACGCACCTCATCCGCCGCGAACACCAGCGTGTTCTCTTCACCCAACGGACCAGTGAGTTCTTCGCGGATTTCTTTCACCCGAAGGTCAATAGCTTTTTCGTCGGCACGCCGCCGGTCAAACTTCTCCGGCTTGTGAAACGAGAGTCCAGCCATGCGCAGCAGGAAATGGTACGAGGAATTGGAGGCGTACTCGATGTTGAACGTGGTCGATAACCAGTGATCCAGTTTCGGAACATCCCAGAACTGCGCCGGAAGATACTCGTCTCCTGGCGGTTGGGAGAGGACCACTGTGACAGCTTCTCGTTGGCCTTCGGTGAGGAAGCTGCGGTTCAGGTTTCCGGCGTGTCCTGTATAGAGGGAAGCCATGCGTTGCTGGTGCCAATCTATCACCCAGTCATGCAAAGTTGAGGGTTCTCGGTCCACGAATTCAGCAACGATTTCTGGGGCAACGTCCCGAGAAAGCAAGAGTAACGCTTCGGCCTTTTTCACTACGAGTTTGTGCGGTGCATTGGCTTTGTAGTCTTTGAGTAGCCGGCGTTCTTCGTCGGTGAGTTGTGGGGTGCGCATGCTTCCAAAATTAACATTCTGGCAGTGCTGGCACGGGTTTAACGCGCCGGGGTCAATGCTTTTTCAGAACCGTTTTTGAACTGTGACCGCCATA